>NZ_JADEWU010000130.1:0-8974 GCF_015207485.1 Planktothrix mougeotii LEGE 06226 | reverse complement strand
CCCCTAGGACGAGCGTGGTATGCCTTGGAAACTCCTGAATATAAGGGATTGACCGAAACTCAAAACCAAGTTAAGGAATGGGTAGAATCCTTAGAAGCGAGTACCGGGGTTCCCTTATCTAAAACAATATTAGGCGGATTTTCCCAAGGGGGAGCGATGGCTTTGGATGTGGGGCGTTATTTTCCCTTAGCGGGTTTAATTAGTTTAAGTGGTTATTTACATTTTTCCCCCGAACCGTTAGATCATCCTTTATCTGCGGTGTTGATCGTTCATGGAAAACAAGATCCTGTTGTTCCGATAGAAGCCGCCCAGCAAGCGCGGAATGTCTTTCAACAGTTAGGTGCTCAGGTTGAATATCAAGAATTTAATATGGGTCACGAAATTCGGCCAGAGGTTTTAGGGTTAATAAGAAGTTTTGTAATGAATTGTATGCCATAATTCCCCAAATGCCCTTAGTATAGAAATGGGGAAATCAATTGATGACTACCCTGCTTATCAGGCTCAAAACAAATGCAATTCACGGGAGGTGTAACTCATGGAAACCTTGACTCGATCCTCACCGCAACAGATTTCACTTCTCACGGCTGATGATGTGGCACAATTAGCCGCACGTCTGGAAGGAGATGATTATAATAATCCCTTTGAAGGACTCAACGATTGGCATTTGTTACGAGCAATTGCGTTTCAACGTCCAGAGCTAGTGGAACCTTATGTTTACTTGCTCGATCTTGAAGCCTATGATGAAGCGTAACGATTTAATCAATCTGTAGGTTTCAATTGGATGAATAGATGAGAATAATTTCGCCTTCCACCTTGGAAAAACGGATTCTAATTGGAATCAGTGGGGGTATTGCAGCTTATAAAGTCTGTGAAATTGTTTCAACCTTAGCCAAAGCTGGGGCTGATGTTCGGGTGATTTTGACCGACTCAGCCCAAAAATTTATTACTCCCTTAACCTTTGCAACCCTCTCTCGTCAATCGGCTTATACGGATCAAGACTTTTGGCAATCGACTCATGGGCGTCCATTACATATTCAGTTAGGGGAATGGGCTGATGTTTTTTTGATTGCACCACTGACAGCAAATACCTTAGCGAAATTAGCCACAGGATTAGCTGATAATTTACTGACTAATACCGTTTTAGCTTCTAGTTGTCCCGTGTTAATGGCCCCGGCGATGAATCGACAAATGTGGAAGCAAGTTTCCGTACAACGCAATTGGCAAACTCTATTACTTGATCCTCGGTTTCAGGCAATTACCCCGACAGTTGGAATTCTCGCCTGTGATCTTCCCGCTACAAAAGCAGGCAATTCTTTGATTGAAGGCGCCGGACGGATGGCGGAACCTAAACAGATTTTAGCTCATCTCGATTCGTTATTGCATACCCAAGGCAAACGGGATTTAGACGGAAAACGGGTATTAATTAGTGCCGGGGGCACGAGGGAACATCTTGATCCGGTCAGATTTATTGGGAATCCGTCAACGGGTAAAATGGGGTTAGCCTTAGCGCAAGCCGCTATTCATCGCGGCGCATCGGTAACGTTAGTATATGGCCCCATGAGTACGGAATTATTGGCGGCTTTGCCTGAAGTCAAGTTAGTTTCCGTGATCAGTAGCGAGGAAATGCACCAGGAAATGATACAACGATTTCCTCAAGCCGATCTAACGGTGATGGCGGCGGCGGTGGGAGACGTGAAACCCGCTATTTATAGTGAGGATAAATTACCGAAGCATCTTTTACCCACAGAACTGCCATTAAAGCCTATTGTTGATATTGTAGCAGAATTAGGAAAAATAAAACAACCCCACCAACAATTAGTTGGGTTTGCGGCACAAACTGGGGAAATATTGAAGCCTGCTCAAGATAAATTACACCAAAAAAATTTAGATGCTATTGTTGCAAATCCGATTGATTTACCTGATGCTGGATTTGGAACTGAAACCAATCAAGCCATCTTTTTAAGTCGTCAGGGACGTAAATTAGAAATTGCAGCTTGTAGCAAGTTACAATTAGCCCATCAGTTATTTGATTTTATTTCGTTGACAGTGGATGATTGACGGTTAATAGTTGGCTGTCAAGACTCATAAATCAAGATTTTTTATTGATAAAATTTCAGAGTTGATTATGAACCGTAGAACTTTTTTAGCTTGGGTTAGTGTAGGAAGTTTAGCCAGTTTTTTTCCGATGGCCTTAGCCGTTTGTTCTGAACCTAAAGATACAGCGACTTTTTCCACTCGTCCTGATGGTTTTATCCCAGTAGGAACAATTCAAGAACTGGATAAAAAGGGCTCTCTTCTTAACTCTAAAATTCCCGCTTTAATTATTCATAATCAGAAAAACTCACAAGATATTTTTGTCGTTAATCCTACTTGTCCCCATGCAGGTTGTGTTGTGAAATGGAAAGGAAATAAAGAAGAATTTCTATGTCCTTGTCACGGTTCTCAATTCACAGCAAACGGTCAACTGATGAAAGGCCCTGCTCATCAAGGATTAAAACCTTATATTACTAAAGTAGAAGGAAATCTAATTTTAGTCAAACCGAGTTAAGTTAGTAAAATTATTGTAGTGCCAGTGAAAGCTCTTGAAGACAACGACGGGTTAGCACCTTACGAGCGTCTGCATCTTCTGGCTTACGAATATCAATATTAGTCGCAAAAAAATAAACATTCTGATTCTGTTCTAAATAACCTACATACCACCCAATATTTGGGTTTCCTTTGCTCTCCCAACCTGTCTTTGCTCGGATGGTATAATCTTGAGTTTTTTCGACAACCATGATATCTTTTACAAGGGATAGCGATCGCATAGAAAACGGTAATTCATTGCTGTAGAGACGTCGCAAGAATTGGATTTGCTCTTGAGGGGTAATTCGCAACTCTCCATCCAACCAAAAGTGATCAATATTTTCGGCTTTTCCGATGGTTTTGTTACCGTAGTCTGCTTGAGTTACCCAATATTTCATCTGTTCATAACCCACACGTCTCGCTAAAATTTGATAAAACCAAACCGCAGAAACTTTGAAGGCTTCTCTCATATTTAGGTCTTGATTCCACCCCGGAATAGAGCGTTGTATTCCATCCCAAGTGAGCACTGTTTTTTCATCTGCAATCACTTGAGTTTCTAGCGCAATCAAGGAATTGAGAATTTTAAACGTAGAAGCAGGTAAGAAGGGTGTTTGATTGCGGGTGGGGTTATATTGATAGAATTGATTACGATTTGAGTCATAAATAATAATTGAACCTTCAATTCCTAATTCTTTAAAATGACGCTCAAACTTTAATTCTAAATTATCTTTTTGAGCCATATTTTCAGAACTAGAAAGCTCAGTTTTGACAAGGGAAATTGTTGATTTAGACTGGGCTTGAGTTGTAGCCAGTAGGACACTACTAAAACTACTCAACCCCAATACAATAGCCGTTGTTTTAATAATTTTTTTAGGGTTTAAAGGGTCTCTATTTAATAACATTCTTTTGGACTCGCTATAATAACAGGGAACAGAGGGGAAAATAAAATAGAATATTAGATTAGTTTAGCATACAATCTTGACTGCGGTATGATTTTTATAGTTGAGACAACGATTAAGAGTTTTACAAAACCGATTAAAGTAATGTATTCTATTGTTCAGTTTAAAATAATATTAGGAGTTTAAACATTGTGGAAGAACGAGGATATTGGTTAGCGTGGTCACAAATTAATGGGGTGGGTTCAGTTTCGATTCAACGTCTACAACACCATTTTCAAACTTTAGAAATGGCTTGGAAAGCAACGGAGAATGAGTTGATAGCAGTTGATGGATTTGGGAAACAAACCGTTGATAAAATTATTCAACAGCGATCGCAATTTAACCCCAAAGAATTCTTAGAACAACATAGTGCTAAAAACCCTTATTTTTGGACTCCTGCGGATGCCGAATATCCTCGATTATTATTAGAAATTCCGACATTTCCTCCGGTTTTATATTATCGGGGAATCGTTGAACCCCAGGAAAATCGAGGCATTACCCCGACGGTTGCTATTGTTGGAACCCGCACCCCCACAGAATACGGGCGACGCTGGACTCGTAAAATTAGTATGAGTTTAGCTCGTCGAGGGTTTACCATTGTTTCGGGGCTGGCGGCGGGAATTGATACGGAAGCGCATCGCAGTTGTTTAGAAGTGGGAGGACGAACCATTGCTGCGTTAGGAACTGGGGTTGATATTATCTATCCGAAAGAAAATTTTCAACTCTGTGAACGGGTGATGAATCAAGGATTATTAATCAGTGAATATCCCTCTGGAACTAAACCGAATCCCCGCCATTTTCCCCAACGAAATCGCATTATTGCGGGGTTAAGTCGAGCAACCTTTGTGATGGAAGCTCCTCAAAAATCCGGGGCTTTAATTACGGCTCATGTTGCCAATGAATTTTGTCGAGATGTGTATGTATTACCCGGACGTTTAGATGATGAAAAATCTCAAGGCTGTTTAAAATTAATTAATGGGGGAGCCAGTATGATTCCTGTTAATTTAGAAGAATTATTAGAGCAATTAGGAGCCATGCCAGCTTTAGATGAACCTCAACAATTATCTTTGTTTAGCCTGCAACCTGAACCTACAAAACCCTTACCTGATTTAGACCCAGAATTAACTCAAGTTTTGCAAGCTTTTTCTTCAGAACCCACTGCTTTTGATCAAATTATTGTTAATCTCAATTTAGAAGCCGGAAGCCTATCCGCAGCCTTATTACAATTAGAATTATTAGGATTAGTAGAACAATTACCGGGGATGAGGTATCGGAGAATTGATTAAAAGAGGAAAGGCTTAAATCTTGGCTACAGATCATTAATGGGTCAGTGATAGGGAGGCCCTGATAATTTCCATGACCCCTGGATAGCTATCCAGATTGCTTTTCTGTGGGCCATCCTGTCTAAAGTTCTTGGGCGTGTTAAACTTTTAGGGAGTGAAATAATGTCCTAATTCAAGTTGGAATGACTACCCTATTTTCCCCCAAAAATACACCTCAAGAACAGAATTCGCGCGAAACAGACTGGCGGTTACTGATGCGAGTTGCTGAGTATGCAAAACGGAATCAGCGTTTATTAATTCTGTGTTTAGTTTTACTCATTCCTTTATCGCTTTGTGGTGCAGTTCAACCGATTTTAATTGGACAAGCGATTTCTTTAATTCGTCAAGAACCAGCCACTTATTCATTCCTCAAGGAAATGCCCTTATCCGATGGATTGAATCTGCTGGCGGTTGTGCTGTTACTAACAATTATAGTCCGATTTTTACTCCAAGCCATTCAAGGATATTGGGTGCAGAAAGTCGGTCAACAAATGACTACTGATATTCGCAATGATTTATTTGAACACGTTACCTCTTTAGCCGTTAGATTTTTTGATCGCACTCCTGTAGGGCGATTAATTACTCGTTTAACCAGTGATGTTGATGCTTTAGGCGATGTATTTTCCACAGGTGCAATTGGGATTATCAGTGATTTATTTTCCATTGTCGTGATTGCCATTTTAATGTTTACGCTGGAATGGAAATTGGCTTTAATTTTAGTTTTAATGATGGTTCCAGTAACGGCACTAATCATTTACTTTCAAAAACAATATCGCCAAGCTAATTATAAATCCAGAGATGAGTTATCTAATCTCAATTCCCAATTGCAAGAAAATATGGTCGGGATTAGTGTTGTCCAACTCTTCCGGCGAGAGCGGTATAATTCTGAATTATTTAATGTTACAAATCATCAGTATATTAAAGCCGTTGATCAAACCATTTTTTATGATTCTGCGGTATCGGCAACTTTAGAATGGATTGCCTTAATTGCCATTGCTGTTGTGCTCTGGTTTGGGGGGAAGCAAGTTGTTGATAATCAATTGAGTTTTGGAACCTTATCTGCCTTTATTTTATACGCCCAACGATTGTTTGATCCTCTGCGACAATTTGCCGAAAAATTTACAGCTATTCAATCAGGATTTACAGCAATTGAACGGATTAATAATATTCTCAATGAACCGATTGAAATTCGAGATCTTGATCAAATTACTGCCAATCTTTCCGCCTTTAATCCTGACGAGCAAAATTCTGTACAAACCGGGGAAATTCGCTTTGAAAATGTTTGGTTTGCCTATAAAAATGATGATTATGTGATCAAAAATCTCAATTTAACAATTCGTCCCGGAGAAAAAGTTGCCTTAGTGGGGCCAACAGGAGCCGGAAAAAGTTCAATTATTCGGTTATTGTGTCGATTATATGAACCGAGTCAAGGACGAATTTTAGTCGATGGCATTGATATTCGAGAGTTACGTCAAGCGGAACTTCGACGCCATATTGGAGTGATTTTACAAGATGGATTTTTATTTGCTGGAGATGTTAAAAGTAATATTACCCTGGGAGAATCCTACAGCTTGGAAAAAATTCAACAAGCAGCAGAAAAAACAAATGTTGCTCAATTTATTGAACAATTACCCCAAGGCTATAATACGGAATTACGAGAACGAGGAACAAATTTATCGAGTGGTCAAAAACAACTCTTAGCTTTTGCCCGGGCGGCGATTCGTAACCCCCATATTTTAGTGTTAGATGAAGCTACGGCTAATTTAGATGTGGGAACCGAAGCGTTAATTCAAGAAGCATTAGAACGTTTGTTAATGGGGCGGACTGCAATTATTATTGCTCACCGTCTTTCAACAATTAGAAATGCGGATCGAATTTTAGTGTTAAAACGAGGTCAATTAGTTGAGTCAGGTAGTCATGATGAATTAATTCAGCATAATGGTTTATATGCCAGTTTATACAACTTACAAATGCTAAAAGTCCAGGAAAAAAATTAAAATAAAATAGCTTTGGTGGGCCTAGCCCACCCTACTCTCCTAAAATCGGATTTTTCGTTGAATTCGATGGGAGGAAATCTCGTGCAGGGTATGAGATAGATGGACGCAGCGTTGATTCCGTGAATCTACTTTTAAGCGCCAGTAAGGAAAAGGAATTGTGTTATGGTTTCTGAAAGTAGGATTAGGCTGATTTAAGTTAGAATTCCAACAAAGATAGAGGGTTTTTCGATTTTTCTTGGCCTGACGTTCTAAATGAGCAAGGGGAAGAACAATCGGCCAAAAAACAGCAGAAAATCCGATCACCACCCAAGAATCAATATGAGTCTTGGGTGTGGATTTATCTTTTAAAAAAATTCGTAGAAACACAGCGAAAACGATGAACGCCACCACTAGATAGTATTGAAACGCTAAAGTGAAAAATAACATAGTGATCAATTGGAGACAACATAAAATCCGTGGAATCCTGATGTAGATCTACTCAAAAAATAGAAAAAATCAGGAATTTCTCTCTTAAATCTATCCAAGGGAATATCTGTGATATTCTTGATCTATTTAGAGAGAAAAAATCAGGGGTGATAAGTTTTTTCAGAAATAAAGCTCTGATCTATTGTCCGAGGGAATACACAGAAGTCGCAACAAGGAAAGTGTCACTGCTTCGGAGATCATTTCTTTCAGGACGTTAGGGGTAGAATAGGGATGTCCCTGGTGTTCTTTTCCAACCCAACGATGCAAGGGAGCTAAAATATTAAGCACATAAGCACTTGCCTTTGTTTTATTGATTGATACAACAATTTCATCCGGTAAACTCTCTAATTGTTGTTCTATTTCTTCAAGTGTTAATTCCTCTAAAGCTTGATACGCTAGTGCAGAAGATTCAGGACAAAGGACATTCATAGGGGTAAACTTCAGCATTCAATATAGGTTTGAAAGTCAACCAAATTTTGCAAGAGTTTCCCCATCATCCAACTCAAAACATGACAGTAGGAATCAATATCAAGCACCCTTCTAATCTAATTCTCAATCCTTATAGAATCGATTAGTTTTCCATTAACTTAACTATTTTCTGACAACAATTGCAAGTTTTGCCAAGCTGATTGGGGATAAATTCTTAAGGGTTCAGAAAACACTTTAGCTTTTCGCTGAGAAACTTTGATACTTAATTTAACCATCCGATAAATAAACCCTTTCATTGATTTTCGAGCTTGTTGCTGTTGCCATTCATATCCCTCTTCTGTAGAAGCGTATAGAGGTGGTAGACGATTGAGTGCATAGGTTAATACGTCTATAGAATTAATGGATTGAACCAGTTCTGGTGGTAAATTGCGGAATTGGCGTTCAAGTTCTTCAAGGACTAATTCTTCCATGGCATTTCGGCAACCGAATACTGGCTCATCCTGGTGAATAGTTTTCATGGAATTAAAATCCTCCTTTAGGAATAGATTGGGTAAAGATTAAGAGACAATTTTACAGTTTGAAGCCAGAAACACATTTGACATCAACGCAAATAAAGCTCGTTCTCAATTCGGATTCCACGTTCTGTCTTGATCAGTTTTGGTGTTGGAGTGAGTAACTCCTCAATTTAATGTATGTCTACACCTGTTTTACTTATGCAGTATTGAGACTGATCCTGAATGGAACCGCATCCCCCAAATCCCCTTCTATAATGTAGTTCAGGATACAAGATATACTGAGTACCTTTGAGGTCAAGGTTGCCTTGATTCCTTAATGTTCTACTTCATATTCTTAACGAGGAATTCCGCATTATTGTTCCTGATTTTCAGCCTAAAATTTTTCTGAGATCTATTGTACCCTGCAAAATTTAAACTCCTAATTTGCTTTGTATAAAAGGCTCAATGACCCTGATCTGTGATATTAGTAAAACAGTCTAAATCATAATTGTGAAGTTTTAGGGAAGATCGGATAATACGGTTAACTTGGAGGTGTTTTTTCCTTTGATCCGCTTATTTACCCCTCTTTCTGAAAGGGGTTTCCTGTTCTCAGTCGGTCGGTTCAATTCAATGGAATATTGAATTTCGTAATTCGTAATTTGTAATTTGTAATTTGTAATTCCCTGTTCCCTAGTTCTATAACTTAAATCCCTGTTGCTGGGGTTGTGAGCGGTTTATTTAACTCAATGGGAGGGGGTTCATTG
>NZ_JADEWU010000129.1:0-9417 GCF_015207485.1 Planktothrix mougeotii LEGE 06226 | reverse complement strand
AGATTTTACTGAATAAATCAGCTACAGAAAAAACGGGGAATTTTAGCTTTCCGGTTGTGGCTGAAAATGCGATCGCTTTAAATTCAACTGTAGGGGAAACTAATAGATTTGAACCGAGTTTAAATAAGAATTTAGGAAAAATAGCCCAATTTCCGATAGAAGTTTCTGAACAAATAGCAAGTGCTGAAATTAATCCCTCATCGAATATAGAGATTTTACTGAATAAATCAGCTACAGAAAAAACGGGGAATTTTAGCTTTCCGGTTGTGGCTGAAAATGCGATCGCTTTAAATTCAACTGTAGGGGAAACTAATAGATTTGAACCGAGTTTAAATAAAATAAGTTCAGAAAAATTAGCCCAATTTTCTCCACCAGTTGCTTTCGAGATTGCTCAACCAACACCCGAAACTCTACCCTATAATCCTGATGAAGTTCCACCCCCACCACCACAACCTAACGTTCCTCCGACTATTCCCATTCCCACCACACCAGCACAAGCTGAACCCGAAGTATTAGTCGCAGAAATCGCAGTCAGTGGAACCGAAAATACAACATTAATTGATAGAGTTTATAGCGTTATTTCCACCCAACCCGGACGAACAACAACCCGTTCTCAATTACAAAAAGATATTAACGCTATTTTTGCAACCGGTTTATTCCGAAATGTCAAAGCCGTTCCAGAAGATACCCCTCTAGGGGTGCGAATCACCTTTGAAGTTGAAGAAAATCCGCCCTTAAAACAAGTTGTAATTGAAGGCGATACAGTTTTACCCGAAGACATTATTAATCAAAGTTTCGCCGAGCAATATAATCAAACGATTAACCTGAATCAAATCGAAGCCGGAGTTAAAAAAATCAATCAATGGTATCAGGATAATGGCTATGTTTTAGCACAGGTTGTTGCTGCACCCGAAGTCACACGGGAAGGCGTTGTTACCTTACAAGTCGCTGAAGGGGTGATTGAAACGATTGAAGTGCGTTTTCTCAATAGTGATGGAGAAACCACCGATGAAGAAGGAAAACCCATTGAGGGAAGAACAAGAGACTTTATTATTACCCGTGAAATTGAATTAAAACCTGGGGATGTCTTTAACCAACAAACCGCACAACGAGATTTAGCCCGGGTTTTTGGGTTAGGAATTTTTGAAGATGTGCGATTACAATTAGAACCCGGAAAAGATAATCCCCGTGAAGCAACCGTTATTGTTAATGTGATTGAAAAAACCACCGGATCATTAGCCTTTGGGGGAGGAATTAGTTCCGCCGCCGGATTATTTGGAACCTTAAGTTATCAAGAAATTAACTTAGGGGGAAATAACCAACGCCTAGGGGTGGAATTAGAAGCCGGAAACCGAGTTTTTCAAGTCGATGTCAGCTTTACTGATCCTTGGATTGCGGGTGATCCTTATCGAACATCCTATACAATTAATGCGTTTAGACGGCGAACAATTTCCGTTGTTTTTGAAGATGGGCCACGAGAAGTTCGTTTAGCAAATGGTGATCGTCCCCGTGTGGTTAGAACCGGAGGCGGGATTAGTTTTACTCGACCCTTTGCAGAGAATGTTTTTGCTGATCCAAATTGGGTTGCATCTTTGGGATTTCAATATCAACGGGTGGACATAACGGACTCCGATGGGAATATTACCCCAACCGATGAATATGGTAATCAACTCAGTTATAGTGGCAGTGGCTCAGACGATTTATTTACCGTTCAATTTGGATTAGTTCGAGATCGTCGCAATAATAGACAACAGCCAACATCTGGGTATTTATTACGGTTTGGGACAGAACAATCAATTCCTGTGGGTTCAGGAAGTATTTTAATGAATCGTTTGCGGGCGGGATACACCTTTTATGTTCCGGTCAATTTTTTCACAGGTTTTATTCCCAAAGGCCCTCAATCTTTTGCCTTTAATTTTCAAGGGGGAACAGTCGTCGGAAATTTACCTCCCTATGAAGCTTTTCCTTTAGGAGGAACAGCATCGGTACGAGGTTGGGAAGAAGGAGCGATCGCCTCAACCCGTAGTTTTGTGCAAGGATCAATAGAGTATCGTTTCCCGATTTTCTCGAATTTTATTGGGGGAGCACTATTTGTTGATGCGGCGACGGACTTAAATTCTCAAGGTACAGTCCCTGGTTCTCCAGGGGGAGTTCGAGATAAACCCGGTTCAGGCTTTGGTTATGGTGCAGGTGTACGCTTACAAACTCCCCTTGGGCCAGTGCGGATTGACTATGGGATTAATAATAATGGGGATAGTCGGATTCATTTTGGTCTAGGAGAACGGTTCTAGGCTGATGTTGAGCGTCCAATGTTACGATAAACTAAAATTCAGTTCATCCAACGGTTGAAAGATTATGATTTTGCCAGGTTCCGCCGTGCGAGTCACAAACCCCGTCGATATTTACTATGGTTTCCAAGGTCTCGTTCAACGAGTCAGCGATGGTAAAGTCGCCGTTCTCTTTGAAGGAGGAAACTGGGATAAACTCGTTACCTTCAAACTCTCTGAACTAGAAGCAATTGATACCACTGCTGGACGCAAAGGCAAAAAATAATCAGTTATCAGTTATCAGTTATCAGTTATCAGTTATCAGTTTTTAGTTAATAAGCTCTTGATGCCAAAGATAGCAATAATTGGGGATATGATGTTGTCAGTTTTGAGTTAAGTAAGTAGGTGGGTGAGAATATCCAAATATCCCAGTCTGGCTGAAAGCTATTGATAGTAGTAGGAGTTTACCCGATCTACATAGTTAGGTTTAATTACGCCTACTTACTTAACGGTTTTTTAGCTAACAACTGATAACTGATAACTGATAACTGATAACTGATAACTGATAACTGATTATGCGTCTTCCTTTTCCTACATTTTCAACAACTCGACGTTCTCAGCAACATATCGCTGAAGTGATAGAAACGGCGACAACGGAGTATTTGGCCCAATGTTTAGAACCGGAGGACTTGAGTTTTCCGGTCATGCCTGCCTTTGGGAGTTGGGTCAAATCAAAAGATGAGGAGTCAGGAAATCAGGTTTATGGAGTGGTTTATTATGCTACTACTAGCCCGATTGATTCCGTGCATCGAGCCAGGGCGCTAGGATTAACCTTAGAAGAATTGCGTGAGCAGCAACCCCAAATTTTTGCGATGTTAAAAACGGAATTTCGGGTGGCTATTGTCGGTTTTGAGATGACGAACCCAGAGCGATCGCAACGAGGTAAAATCTATCAATATATTCCGCCTCGTCCCCCGCAAATTCATCAGGCAGTCTATGAATGTCACCCGGATGAAATTGTTAATTTTAGTCAGGAATTAGATTTTTTAAGAACCTTATTAGACGTGAGGAACGCCCCGGTTGATTCTTTGGTAGCTGCGGCGATTCGAGAAATTTATCAACTGAGAAAATTAGATCGAGGTTGGTTAATTGAAGCGGGACGAACCCTGAGTATTTTATTAAAAGATGATTATGATCGCTTGCGGATTATTCTGAAACAAATTCATCCTTGATCAGCCTAAATAAAAATGAGTACCGTTTCCCTAAAAAAGGTTGGTCAAAAAATTGCCAGTTCTTGCTGGGTATGATATAATTATCAAAAAATTCTGCATCGTCGCCCACGACAGAAGATCAAAATGACGATTTCAGACTATCAAAACTGGATTAAAACAACGGTTAATAACTTACGAGAACGAAATTTTCATGAGGTTGATTGGGATAATTTAATCGAAGAATTAGAAAGTATGGGAAAAAGTGATAAACGGGCTATGTTAAGTCTTTTAACCCGTTTATTAGAACATCTGCTCAAGTTATCCTATTGGGAAGTTGAAAAAGACCGCTCTGGTAATCATTGGGCGGCTGAAATTGTCAATTTTAGGGCTCAGATTCAACATCGTTTAGAAGATAGCCCCAGCTTAAAATCTGAACTTGAAACAATGTATGCGAAAGCCTATCCTGTCGCCGTAAAATCAGTTTCTAAGTTATTTTCCTTGCCAAAAGATGCTTCTATTTCCTTAGAACAAGCGTTGGATGAAGATTGGTTTTGTGTGGATCAATTGGGAGATTCTGAGGTTTAAGCCCACCTACCCCTCAGATTTTTTGCCGTTCCCTCCCCCAGGGTTCAAAACGTGCTACAGTAGAAAGGTTGTCTAAAAATCACACATCTAGGGATTCGGGTGTTTCTAGGGTATCTAACCCTAGCGAATACGCCTGGATGGAGGATTAACCCGAATTAGGAGTTATGACGAATGGCCGTTATTAGTTTGGCAGAAATGCTGGAGTCTGGAGTTCATTTTGGACATCAGACTCGCCGTTGGAACCCAAAAATGTCTCCTTATATCTACACAGAGCGTAATGGGGTTCATATTATTGATTTGGTTCAAACCGCAGAACTGATGGAGGAAGCTTATGATTATGTCAGAAGTTCCTCTGAACAAGGGAAAAAGTTTTTGTTTGTGGGAACCAAACGCCAAGCGGCTGGAATTATTGCTCAGGAAGCAGCACGCTGTGGTGGATATTATGTTAACCAACGCTGGTTAGGGGGAATGCTCACCAACTGGGCTACCATTAAAACTCGGGTTGAACGTCTGAAAACTTTAGAAGACCGAGATAAAAGTGGTTATTTTGATTATCTTCCTAAAAAAGAAGCCTCGGTTTTACGTCGAGAATTGACAAAATTGCGGAAATATTTAGGCGGAATTAAAGCGATGCGTCGCGTTCCCGATGTGGTGATTTTAGTTGACCAACGCCGGGAATATAACGCGGTGATGGAATGTCGCAAATTAGATATTCCCATTGTGTCTTTATTAGATACCAATTGTGATCCTGATTTAGCCGATATTCATATTCCTGCTAATGATGACGCCATTCGTTCAATTAAATTGATTGTCGGTAAATTAGCCGATGCAATTTATGAAGGACGTCATGGTCAATTAGATGCTGGCATCGCTGAATACGATGACGAGGTTTATGAAGACGAGTATGAAGATGATGAAGAAATCGAGGAGATCGATGATTTAGATTCCGATAGCGATTCGGAAGAGTAAAACCGTTCTCAGGAGTTGGCTTTTGGGTTAAATCCCAGGGAAATGATCTCGCCGGGACTCCTGGTTAACTTCACGGTTCATGCACAAGAAAGCTAGATCCATTTGTTATAATTTCTTTGACAGATGGGTCATGGCGGTAGGCAAACATCCACGAAATTACTGAGGAAAAGATGGCGGAAATCTCAGCAAAACTGGTTAAGGAACTGCGCGATAAAACGGGCGCAGGGATGATGGACTGCAAGAAAGCCCTGGCAGAAAATGATGGAGATATTACTAAATCCATCGAATGGTTACGTCAAAAAGGGATTAGTTCTGCGGATAAAAAAAATGCTCGCAGTGCTACTGAAGGCTTAGTGGGAAGTTATATTCACACGGGCGGACGGGTTGGCGTCATGGTTGAAGTCAACTGTGAAACTGACTTTGTGGCACGTCGGGATGAATTTAAAACATTAGTACAAAATATTGCCATGCAAATTGCGGCTTGTCCTAATGTGGAGTATGTTGGCGTGGCGGATATTCCTGAATCAATTGTCGCTAAAGAAAAAGAAATTGAAATGAAGCGGGATGATTTAGGCAATAAACCCGACAATATTAAGGAAAAAATTGTTCAAGGTCGCATTGACAAACGCCTTCAAGAAATGGCTTTATTAGATCAACCTTATATCCGTGATCAAAATATTACGGTGGCTGAGTTGGTTAAACAAAGCATTGCTCTGTTAGGGGAAAATATTAAAATTCGTCGCTTTGCTCGGTTTGTCCTGGGTGAAGGCTTGGAGAAAGAAGAGAAGAATTTTGCGGATGAAGTGGCGGAACAAATGGGTAAAGCCTAAAGTTTCTCCTCAAGTCAATGAATTATTAAGACTCCGATCTGATAGAATTTCAATAGAAGATCGGAGTTCATTAATTCGTAATTCGTAATTCGTAATTCTTAATTCGTTTATGGCTGGATCAATAAATCGAATTGAGCAGGATATCGCAACTTTGGAAGAAGCGATCGCTAAACTCGCCCAGGAATTTCATCAAGGGTATGAGGCGTATTTGATGGCTCTGGGGCAGGGAGTTCGTCAACAGTTGATTTTGGCGAGTTATTACCTCTGTACTCAAACCTATCCTGAAGCCTTTTTAAAGTTATCCGTTTCAGAACGACAAAAATTACAACAGGGACTCAGAAATTTAGCCAAACAAATGCAAAAGGCTCTGTGTCAGTCTCTACAAATGCCAGCCCCTGTTGAGGTTCCAGGCTTAGAATTACGCGCAGAAGAGGCAGAAGGAAAGCTGGAATTAGAGACTGATTTTGAAATTTCTCCCATTCGTAAACCCTTAACACCTGAGCGTTTATCCGCTTGGCAAGAAAGGATTGAAACCGGAATTATTCAACTCTTGAAGTTGTTATCGAAGGATGCCAATCTGTTATTACAACGCTCTGGGCTATTACCCCAAAAGTTACCGGAAGCTGTTTTGGAAGTGGCATCTAAGGCTGAAGCCTCTAGCGACGGGATTGCAGGGCCTCCGAATTTGCTCCAGATTATGATTGAAACGGAGGATGATGAGGATTCTCAAACCTCAATGGTGACGAAATTAACGGCGATTCATTTGCGGTTGGGAGAAATTGAGTTTGCTGATGCTCATGTGATGGCCCGACGGCATCAACTTCGTCATTTGTCGGGACAGTTGAGTGGTCTTCGTCGGGAGTATCATAAAAAGTTGCGCGAAAGGGCGATTGTTCAAGCAGAATCAGCTTGGAGAGCCAGTTGGTATGAGGATTAAAAAAGGCTGGAATACCGATGAATTAAGCTTGATGTAAATTTGTTGTTTAAAAAATCAAGAGTATGTGCGAAGAACCCCCAGTAGCATTTGATAAAATTTTAACATAGGTGATTGCTTCGTGTCAACCTTCTCAAAATTTTGTCTCTATTGTCCTAAAATCTGAGGAGAGTCGAAAACCAAGTAACGCCTGTAATACTGATAGATAGGAGATTCGTTTGGCAAATTGCTTAAATAATCAACTTTTGAGTTAAACTTATTTAAGGTGCATTTGCTAAAATTCTAGCAAAATCGATTTATTATTGTCAACCCCCTCTATAATTGCCTGGAGTTACTGTTATCAAAAACCGCCACTTAAGCCGTTTAATCAACACAATATTAAAGAAAAGAAAGGTTTGTTAACCGCAAAATAATATATATTATAATAAGTTAGAGTCAGTCTCAAA
This sequence comes from Planktothrix mougeotii LEGE 06226, assembly GCF_015207485.1. Lineage (NCBI taxonomy): Bacteria > Bacillati > Cyanobacteriota > Cyanophyceae > Oscillatoriales > Microcoleaceae > Planktothrix > Planktothrix mougeotii. Next base: position 2,175 of record NZ_JADEWU010000129.1, on the reverse strand, counting down.
AACAGGGTAACTAGGAACTGAGATTAAGATGAAATCTGATCAACCGGACTGGTGGAGATTTAGTAAAGCGTTATCCGTTGAAGCCGAACGGGGTTTTACGAATTTGCAGGGGAATCAATATCAGTTCCATGAATTTTTTTATGTGAGTTTAAAGGAACTGTTTGAAAATGCCCCACCGGAGACGCAAAAACGGTGTCAAGATTTGGCGGAGGAATTTTTACGCTATCCCGAATTAGACCTAGAAAACCGACAACATTTAATTGCGGATACCAGACGGTTTTTACTGCAATTACAACGACTGTTTGAGTGTCGGAATCAGGTATCGGAAATTCGGAAAACGGAACGAGAGCAAAAACAAAATCAACCCTCGGTTCCGAAGACAACGGCGATTACCGAAAAAGCCAAAGGTGTGAGTATTTCCTTAGAACAATCCTTAGAAAAAATTATCGGGCCAAGAAATAGCGATCGCATTGCTAAATTAGGAATTTTAACAATCTTTGATTTACTCTATTATTATCCTAGGGATCATATTGACTATGGGAAACAGGTAAAAATTCAGGAACTGGAACCTGGGGAAACGGTCACGTTAATTGCTCAGGTGAAACGGTGTAATTGTTTTAGTAGTCCCCGCAATAAAAAATTAACGATATTAGAATTAGTCTTAAGCGATCATACCGGACAACTTAAAATTAGTCGATTTTATGCGGGATATCGATATAGTAGTAAAGGTTGGCAACATCAACAGAAAGGGAATTATCCACCGGGGGCGGTGATTGCGGCATCGGGTTTAGTTAAACGAAATCAATATGGGATTACCTTAGATAACCCAGAATTAGAAATATTAGATCATGCTGGGGGTCAGATTGAATCGATGAAAATCGGGCGAGTTTTGCCTGTGTATCCGTTATCAGAAGGAATTGGGGCGGATGTGGTCAGAAAAGCGGTGATTGAAGCCTTACCCGCAGCGAAACAATTACAAGATGCTTTACCCCAAGAAGTATTAAATCAATATCAATTAATTGGGTTAAGTGCGGCGATTGAGAATATTCATTTTCCCCCAGACCGAGATTGGTTATCGGTGGCGAGACGACGGTTAGTGTTTGATGAGTTTTTCTATTTGCAGTTGGGATTATTAACCCGGAGACAACAGCAGAAACAAACTGAAACCAGTGCGGTCTTAGCACCAACGGGAAAATTGATTGAGGAATTTTATCAAATTTTACCCTTTCAATTAACCAACGCTCAACAACGTGTTATTCAAGAAATCTTGAAGGATTTACAGTCTCCTGAACCGATGAATCGATTAGTACAAGGAGATGTGGGGGCGGGGAAAACTGTTGTGGCGGTGGTGGCAATGTTAGCGGCAATTCAAGCCGGATATCAAGCTGCCTTAATGGCACCGACGGAAGTTTTAGCTGAACAACATTATCGGAAATTAGTGGAGTGGTTTAATTTAATGCACCTCCCCGTCGAATTATTAACAGGTTCCACAAAAGCCGCGAAACGCCGTCAAATTCATTCCCATTTAGAAACGGGAGAATTACCGGTTTTAGTCGGAACCCATGCTTTAATTCAAGATAAAGTTAATTTTCATCGGTTAGGATTAGTCGTCATTGATGAACAACATCGATTTGGCGTTCAACAACGAGCTAGATTACAACAAAAAGGAGAATCGCCCCATGTTTTAACCATGACGGCGACTCCGATTCCCCGAACTTTAGCCTTAACGTTACATGGAGATTTAGATGTTAGCCAAATTGATGAACTTCCCCCCGGTCGTCAACCGATTCAAACCACTATTTTAACGGGAAAACAACGTCAAGATGCCTATGATTTGATTCGCAGAGAAGTGGCAAAGGGAAGACAGGTGTATGTGGTGTTACCGTTAATCGAAGAATCAGAAAAGCTAGATGTCAAATCTGCGGTGGAAGAGCATCATAAATTACAGTCTAAAATTTTTCCTGAGTTTACCATTGGGTTGTTACATGGTCGTATGAGTAGTGCGGAAAAGGATGAGGCGATTACTCGATTTCGAGAGAGGGAAACGCAAATTTTAGTTTCAACAACGGTGGTAGAAGTGGGGGTTGATGTTCCCAATGCGACGGTGATGTTAATTGAAAATGCGGAACGGTTTGGATTATCTCAAATCCATCAATTACGGGGGCGGGTGGGTCG
>NZ_JADEWU010000128.1:0-10014 GCF_015207485.1 Planktothrix mougeotii LEGE 06226 | reverse complement strand
CCCTTGTCCCCCCGTCCCCTTGTCCCCTTAAGGTTCTGGTGGAGTTCCAAAATCGGGGTCAGGAGTTCCTACCCAGTTAAAATCGCTAATTCTTAGATTAATACTACCAATGCGGCGCACTGGATTAATGCGTAGAATCACCCCATAGGTGCGACGGCTATATTCTAAAGTAAACTCATTGTTTAATGATAAACCATTCTCTAAATTCACCGCCGATTCAATTCCAGCCCTTAACCCCCCATAAATTTGTTGAACTAATCCCATACTAAGCACTCGTTGATCCACTAAGCGATCAAACAAAAAGGGGGATTGTCCATCCAAGAAAACTTGAGTATAAAATACACTAAATCCTGTATAATCTAAAAAGTCTTTAGAAAAATGACCTAATTGTCCTTGCAGTCCGACGGATGTACTTAGGTAAGATTGGGAATAATCTTCACTATATTGGGTTGTGACACCCCTGGTAATAAACGCTAATTTCAAAAAGGGAATCACCGGTTGAGGCGTATACCGTAACCCTTCTGTAGCAGTAGCAGGCAATCTTTCTCCTTGCCATAATAAAATCGGATAAATAAAAGTTCCCAAGGCTTCATAGCGATCTAATGTTACCCGATCATTCGGGCGAATGGGTTTCAATAATTCAGGGCGATCGGTATTCGCATTCACCGATTGATAGGAAGTTTGAAAGCTGAATAGAGCCCCTTGATCATTTAAACGAATTACTGGAGAAGTGAGAACAGCCCCTAAACTACTATGGACGGTACGATAGCCCAAGGTTCCATTAAACAGACGGTTGCGATAACTATATTCTCCGTTGAGGGCAAATCCAGCCCCCAATTGTTGGCGCACACGAACACTCCCCCGCAGGGCTTCTTCACTGAGATCGGGGAAATTTTCTAAGGTATTAAGGGATAAAAACCCTCTTAATTCCGTTGTTGGGGTAAGGGTTCCTGATAATTGGGCTTCTAACCCTAAAGAGGCGGGTTCAAAGGGGGTAAGGTTATCTTGAAAAATTCGTTGGAGTAACAGTCGAGGAGCGACTTGTAAAGTTACCGGGCCCAGGGGAACCGTTGGAAGATTCCCTTGAATAAAATAGCCGCCAAAATCTTTGAGATCATAGCCAATGGAAAAGGGGAGTGGTTGTTTTTCTGTGCGATCTAGGACAGTTCGTTCTCGAAACAAAGGCAGATTCAAGGATTGATCGAGAACCAGCCGCGATCGCGTGGTAATCAGTTCATCTCGCAGGGGGGAAATACGGTTAAATCGGGCGGTATCAGCCCTGACTTCTAGTTCTGGGGGGGAAAAGGGATCGTTGGTAATTCGGACATTTTGGGCTTCCCATCCCCCGTTGCCGAATAAATCAATGCGCTCGGCGGCAAATCTCAGACGATTAACCGTACCTTGAACCCCAAAGAATGACCCCCCTCCGGCGGATACGGTGGCGTTTAATCCGGTATCAGCACTCACTTTCTGCACGGGTTGGGCGGCGGTAATCCGATCGCTAATGGGGGAAGGAAGGGTGGAGGTCGTACCCGTAACTAAGGGATCAACAATTACTAAATCAGTGGCGGCGGTGCGGGTGGAGACGGTTCCTTTGGCTTGGTATACTGATCCGGTATTCTGGACGAAGTTATAGTCCATGCGATCGCCCCGAATTACCTGATTTCCTCGGGTTAGGGCGACATTGCCTTCGGCGATCACTTGACGGTTGACTAAATTAATTTGGGCTTGATCGGCATCAATCAGGGACTGACGAAACCGCACCATGACGTTGCCTTCGGCGATGACGATTTGCCGTTGTTGATCATATTCTTGCCGATCGGCGGTGATTTCTACCAGATCTGCTGGAGTGGGAACCGGGATAACGGTGGGTTGTTGTGTCGCAGGAGGAGTGATGGCAATTTGGTTACAGGTTACAGTCGGACAAGATGCCTCGGTTTGGGGAAAGGAAAAGTTGGAATCAAAGCGATATTGAGTGGAGGGAATGGTTTCGGACTCCACCGTTGGACTCACAGGCGGGCCAAGTAAGTCTGCGGACACTTGATTAACTTCCTCTGGTGTCGCTTGAGGAAGGGGGTAGGTCAGGGTGGCGTGAGTTGTAACTTTGGGAGAAATTGAGAATGAAGGCGAGGGTTGCCCGAATTCATTGAGAGCCGTTATCTTCCCTGCTTGAATTGTATCTGATGAAGGCAGGGTACGAATCAAAGGAGGCGGTTCAGGAGGCGAGACCGGGTAGGGCATACTTCAGCAACAGAATTCCACACAATAGCCCGAACTCGACAAGATAACGGACTGGGCTAAAACAATGTCATTAGCCATAAACTCTAGGGGATCATGACTAATGACAATTAAAGGTTTTATCATAATAAAAAAAATGGGAAGTTTGGAAACCGCGTCTCTTCAGAGCGCGGAGGAAAAACGACTCAGGGGAATTTATTCCCCTTGAATATTGGATTGGCAATCGACAAAAATTGTTGTATTTGCAGATTCCCGGTTTTTTGGGATTTCTCCCACTCCTATTGCTAGGGTAATGTTAGCTTCGCCAATGTTATCGGTCGGTACTATCTCAAAAGCACGGTCTTACCCCTCGTAAAACTGTTTAACTTTCAAGTTTTAGAGCTTGGGACTAGCTTCGCATCCCAAGGTAAGAACTTTAACGCTTCCCGATAACGTAGCCAGTTAAGGCTATAGCTGGTCAGCTATCCAAATCAGAGGCATGAAGCCCCGTCTCTTCAGAGCGGGGTGCTGACATCAAGGATTTTGTTCACGGAGTCATTTAAGACTTAGGCTGGTCAACTAGGGCTGTATTTCAAGCCCCCACTGTACTTGTACTCAAGTCAGTGGTGGGTTGTTGACAGAGGTTGTCGGCATATTATTTTAATTTTTATGCCCCAACTTCTGTTGAGACAACTTCCAGGCTGCTTTATTCTAAGTCTCTACGTTTGGGGTTCCGCGCCGGGTCATTGGACAAAAATCCAAATACGAATAAAGCTACAAAAAACAGAACGACGATATTAACGATGATTTTTAGCGTCAGCATTGATGAATGTCTCCGGGGCTGCAAGAGTCTATTTAATAAATGTTATGCCGGAAGCACAACTTTATCATCATATCTCAAAATCTCCTTTCCTTTAAGGATTCTTTTCCGCCCCCTTGACAAAAGATGGCTTTGTGTTAATATTATAATAGGGAATCTGTGCGCGCCTATAGGGTCTTTTTGACAACCCTTTCAAGTCTGCCTAAATTTTCTGATAATGGGTTAACCAATACCAAGCTTTAGCAATCGTCTCTTCAACCTTGACCATAATTTGATCTAACCACCCTAAAATTCGTTCTAGGGGGTGTTTAATATATCCGGTGGCGGTAACTTTGGCTTCTAACCAGTCGGGTTTTGCTTCTGGGGGAGATGAATTAGAAATTTGAGGGGATTGTATAGCATAATTTTGAGATTTTGTCAAGGGCTTTGGAGCAGTGGGGGAAGTTAAGGAAAGATTGTCTGAGGTTGGTGATGTTTTGAAGCGGTTTAAGGAAGACTCGACTTTCTCCCCAACTCGCTTTTGGGTATTATTATCCTGGGTTAAGGGATTGGAGGAGGGGGAAGCGGGACGGAATTTTGCAGGTTTAGGGTTTTTAAGCTTTGATAAAATATTCTCAGCGCGCGCTTCTGGGGTTAACCAAGGATCTTCTACCGGAGCCTGGGGAAGGGAGGAGGCGGGAGAAGAGTTTGAAGTCGAAATAACACCCGAAAATTGTTCGGAATTTTCTTCGGAAGTTAAGGGGGGATGAGTGTTACCAAAGAAATAATCAACAGCCGCTAAAATTAAAGATTGAATCTTATAAAAATATTCATCAAATCCTGGTTCTAAAGGAGATTCTGATTTAACTACGACATCCGTTTGAGGGGTTTTTTGCCAAGTTTGAATAACCGTTTGTCCCCAGGTTTGACTGTGTTGAACAATGGTGTGGGTAGCGTGGGAAAGGGGAATAATTGAATAATCTTCGACTTGTGCGATCGCACCATCTAAGGTATAAATCAATTGAGGAGAAGGGTAAGGAAAGGAACTAGACTCAGCAAAATTCGCTTCTCCAAAACAATTGATTTTCACCGCAACCGGACTGGTTTGTACCCAACTCATCACCTGCCAAAACCACCGAATGGGAGATAAAAGATGAGGAGAATGGAGAGTCGTTTGTAATTGGGGTTGAAAGGGTTTTTGCTGTTGGGCTAAATGTTGATAAAAATAGTAATAGTTGGCGACTTCTAAAACAATCTGTTGCTGAAGATGATGTTGGTCTTCAACGGTGAGACTATCTAAAATAATATTATCTTTTTGGACGATAACTAAAGCTTGCGAGTCAACTTGACTGGCTATGCCTTGAATTTCTAAGGTGACGGGTGCAGAGGTAATCGAATTTTCAAATAGAGATTCAGTTTGGGTTGCTACTATATTAAGAACCTGAACAATAGGAGTATCAACGTCTGGCGGTTGCGAAGTCTCAGTCTTAACTTGGGATGTAAGTTGGGGAAAATACTGTTTAACCGTCGTTGCTAATTTTTGGCGAGTGACTCGAACGGTTTGCAGGAGAAAATAAACCGGATACAGTGCCGTTTGCAACGTCATCTCGGTGGCATACTTAAAATAGCGCCAAGTTCGACTTCCCTCATCGGTCAATTTCTGAGCCGTTTGAGAGATAAAATTAAATAATCGACTTTTGTAGGGCCCGGAGTCAGCAACAGACATGGCAACAATGGGTTTATTTAGGATTTTCCCCCCTTTACTATAACAGATCATGTGTTTTTCTACAGCCCCCCTCCTCCTCAAACTCACTCAAGTTGCAGAACAATTGCGTGGGTTGACTCAGATTAATATTCAACCCCAATGGCAAGTGATCAACGCCATGCAGGTTGGCGAATCGGTTGAAATCAACGAACGGGGACAGATTGCTTGGGCGGCGGGACAACAGAGTTTGAGATTAAGACAAAAAATAATAGTTCCCCCTGAGTTACGCGGTTATCCGTTAACCAGTTTAAGTTTAAGAATTGTTTTAAGTTGGTGGGCGGAAGAGGCTCAAATCTATATTAATCATCAGTTTGTCCAAGCTGGAGATCTATTTGATAGTTATACCCGGATTTTATTAAGTCCGTCGGTACAACCTGGGGATGAGTTTGAGGTGGAATTAAATTTAGTCAGTCCCGGTCATGACCGAGGCGCCTTAGTTTCTTCCTTATGTTGGTATGAAGTCTCGGACGCTTCCCAAATTGACCCTGCTTTTTTAGCCGATGAATTAGAAATTTTGGGGATAATTTTAAACGCCGAACCCCACAACCCCAACTTAGAACCGAGTTTAATTCCTTTATTAGAACGTTTAGAGGTTATTTCTGGCTATACTCTCCCCCCAGATCTTCCCCAATTTAAAAATAGTCTGATCAAACTTCGTCAAACCTTACAGTCGATTATTCCACAATTGCCATCCTATCAAATTCGCTTACTCGGTCACGCCCATTTAGATTTAGCTTGGTTATGGCCGATAGCAGAAACTTGGATAGTCGCGCAGAAAACCTTCAAATCAGTTCTAAACTTACAAACGGATTTTCCTGAACTAATTTTTTGTCATTCTTCCCCCGTTCTTTATGAATGGATAGAACAAAACCGTCCTGATTTATTTAGTCAAATTCTCAATAGTGTTCAACACCAAACCTGGGAAATCGCCGCCGGACTTTGGGTAGAACCAGATCTCAATCTAATTAATGGAGAATCTATCGTCCGTCAGGTTTTATACGGACAACATTATGTTTTAGAAAAAATGGGTCAACTTTCCACCGTTGCTTGGCTTCCTGATACCTTTGGATTTTGTTGGCAACTTCCCCAAATCTTTAAACAAGGGGGTATCAACTATTTTATTACCCAAAAACTGCGCTGGAACGATACCACAAAATTTCCCTATGGGTTATTTCAATGGCAAGGGTTAGATGGAACTCAAATCATGAGTTTTATGACCGCTTTAATCGGTGAACGAGTTGAACCCGTTAAAATGTTTAAAGCGGCGATAGACTGGAAAACCCAAACGGGATTAAATCAGAGTTTATGGTTGCCAGGAGTTGGCGATCATGGCGGCGGGCCGACTCGTGATATGTTAGAAATAACTCGACGCTGGAATCAATCTGCTATTTTCCCTCAATTTACCTTTCAAACCGTTACCGATTATTTACAAGAAGTCCTAAATAATCCCCCCGTATCCCTTCCCATCTGGCAGGATGAACTTTATTTAGAATTCCATCGCGGTTGCTATACTACTCACGCCGATCAAAAACGCTATAACCGCCGCAGCGAAACGCTATTATATGAAGCGGAACTGTTTGCAACTCTCGCAACCCTTTACACCCAGTCTTCCTATCCCCAACGGGAACTAGAAACGACTTGGAAGCAAGTTTTATTCAACCAATTTCACGATATTTTACCCGGTTCTTCTATTTCTTCCGTTTACCAACAAGCGAATCAAGATTGGGAAACCGCTATCACCAAAGCAGAAGAGATTCTACAACAGTCTTTTGATGCGATCGCTAATTTTACGCCTCTCCCTCCCCCACCCCAACCCAATGCTCAACCGATTTTTATCTTTAATTCCCTGAACTGGTCACGCTCAGAAGTCGTGGCTGTCCCTATTCCCAATTCCGATAATTCTTGGGAAATTTACGATAGTCAGGGAATAGCCCAACCCTCCCAACTCCGGGGAGAAAGGTCGGAAACGCCGCAACTGTTATTTCTAGCAAAAAATGTTCCGAGTGTGGGGTATCGAGTCTATTGGCTGGGGGTGAAGGAGGCTGAAACCCTTGAAACGTCGGGGAAAACACCCTATATGAGCGCACCTATTTCCCATTTTACTAAAAGTTTAGCAGAAAAAAACGAGTTTGTCAATAGTTATCAGTTAGAACCGGAAAAGATTGGCTTTGAGAATGGAATTTTGCGAGTTATTATTAATTCCGAAACCGGAAATTTAGAACAGGTTTTCGACTTAATTCATCAACGTAATATCCTGAAACCCGGAGAAGGAAATCAATTACAAGCCTTTGAAGATTCAGGACAATATTGGGATGGGTGGAATATCGATCCGAATTATCAACAACATCCCTTACCGTCTCCGCAACTGAAATCTATTCAATGGATAGAACAGGGGCCTATAGTTTGGAAATTGAGAATGATTAAACAATTCCAGCAATCAGATTTTTATCAAGATTATAGTTTAGAGCTAGATTCTCCCCTATTAAAAATTGAAACAACCGTCAATTGGCAAGAGCGTCATATTTTAATCAAAGCTGCCTTTCCCCTAACCATTTCTGCGGATACAGCAAGTTATGAAATTCCTTGCGGTGTGATTCAACGGTCTACAAACCCCCAAACAGATCAAGAAAAAGCCAAATGGGAAGTTCCGGCGATTCATTGGGCAGATATTAGTACATCAGATTATGGAATTAGTCTTTTAAACGATAGTAAATATGGCTATGATACTCAACCGAATCAATTACGATTAACCCTATTAAGAGGTTCAACTTGGCCTGACCCAGAAGCCGATTTAGGATCTCATCAATTTAGTTATGCCCTTTATCCCCATACAGGAGATTGGAAACAAGCCAAAACCGTTCAAAAAGGCTATGAATTTAATCGTCCGTTACAGGTTAAAATTTATCCGGCTGTTCCTTCAATTTTATCTAATCGAACTTCTGAATTATCCGATTACCAGAGTTTCCTAGAATTAGGGTCTGACCATTTAATTTTAATGGCATTCAAACCAGCAGAAACCCAACCGCAACGCTGGATTTTAAGATGTTATGAATCCCAAGGAGAAGAGACTATTTTAAAATGGGATAATTCTCTGGGATTAACCATAGACTATCCCGTCAATCTATTAGAAGAATCCCAGGAAATTAGCAATATGATCATATCTCCTTGGAAAATAGCCAGTTTTGCTTTATCAGGAATAGAAAACGGTTAACCGTCAACCCTGATTATTTTAATCCCATGCGAATTTCCGAACAAAAAGACGCTTGAGTTAAACCCGTATTATTTTTAACAATGCTGGTACGAAGCCTAAGATTCGGCATCAAATACCATAACCGTTCTTCCACATAAAAATTAGGAGATTCTGTAATTACGGTTAATACCTCATCTTCTCCTAAACTATAACATCCCGATAAAGATTGATTGGGATTTGTGCCTTGATATTGTAATAATTCTCCTTGCTGAGGATGATCAGGATGGATAATCGGAACTAAAATAGCAGACCCTTTCTCTGGATTAGAGTTTCCTTCTATTGTTCCCTCCCAAGTTAATCGAAACCCCCCAGAAATTGTAGTTGGGTCAATCTTATGCGGCTGACAAAGTTGAATGACTGTCTCATCCGTGTTCGGTAAAGGCTCAATGATTAAATTAGACTTACCCGCTTTTAATTCCCCCGATTTTAAATTGTGTAGGGTGCGTTGAGAAAACCATTTCCCGGCGCTTAATTCAAAGAAATCGCTAATATTCATCGTTAATTATCCCCAAAAAGAAGAACCCCAATCATGATTGAATTTTACAATAAATGGGGCTGATTTTAATAGTCCCAGAGGTTAAAGTTGATCGCTTGTTAGGGATGCCAGCGCCGCGCTTACAGACCCTACATTGACCCCTGAGACAATTTGTCATCTCCAGCTTAAACACAATATTAGTGATTTCGGCGATATTTAATTCGGGTTTTTGTCTCAATTTCCCATTCCTTATCCCATTTTTCTTTAGGAGGAGGTTCAGGTTTGGGTTTATGAAATTGAGCAGCAATGGCGGCTCCAGCCGATAATCCTAAAATAATAAGCAGGGTTTCCATCTGGGTTGCACTCTGGTAATTGAAAATCAATCGTTTCAAATTGTCATTTGAGTCGGACTTCTGGTTATTCCGTTAACGATTGCCTAAATTCTATCTTATCTTAGTTATAAACTCTACAATTCGATGAGAAATTAATCTTAGATAAGCTATTCTGAGTGTTTCGTCAACCGTATATTTCGGTAATTGTGGGTTTACTTTTATATCAAAATTCTTCTGAAGTTTACGATAATTTACGGTTGTAATTGATATGTTTATCCGTTTCCAAAGACTGTTCTTGCTGGTTAAACCAATCTAAAATCCGATTCCAGGCCCACCACCGATCTGGATCATTAAATTGATTTTGACAAGATTTACTACTAATATATCCAACATGACCCCCATATTGAGTTGTCACTAAATCAATGACAGAATTGTGATAACTTGCAGCTTTCAACTCAGGAATAATTGCAGGTTCAAATAAGGGATCATCTTCTGCATATAAAATTAATGTCGGTTTATGAATTTGGGGTATTAACTGTAACCCACCACTAGCTTTATAATAATCTTCAACACTCTTAAACCCTAACCGTTTAATGACTAATTCATGGTCAAAACTCCAGATTGAATTCGCTCGTTTAATCGCTTCTAAATCAATATCATGAGGATGATACTGATACAAATGTTTAGCTAACTTCTTCAATTCTTTTGTAATCGCCCGTTCTAAATGTTTTCCCCAAGAATGTTGGACTAAATAACTTAAAGAACGATTAGAATCTAAACTCGGACAAATCACTGCCCCTCCTGCAATATCGGAATCTTTTAATTTTAAATCTAGCCCCCATTGATTGACAGTTTGAGCCATTTTAATTCCCCATAATGCTAATTGTCCTCCTAAAGAATACCCCGTAAACCAAAAAGGAGTTGGACAACCAATTTGTTTAGATTGTGCCGCAATTCTAACAAAATCTTCTCCTTCTAATAAGCCATCAGATGTTAAAGTTGGGGATAATTCTGCTGTTTTTCCGTGGGCTCTCCAATCAAACAAAACCACCGCATAACCCGCCGCAAATGCTTTTCTTCCCCACAATTTTAAAAACCATTGATTCTCTAAAGTCCCCGTAATTCCATAGGTGGAAACAATTGTTCCTCTAGGATTTTTAGGTTTAGCAATAATCC
>NZ_JADEWU010000127.1:0-10288 GCF_015207485.1 Planktothrix mougeotii LEGE 06226 | reverse complement strand
AGTAGCTAAAGTTCACAACAAAATGACTCGATGCCGTGAGGATTTTCACCATAAGCTATCACGCAGGTAGAGACGCGCCATGGCGCGTCTGTACGACGAAAACGTAGAGACGTGCCATGGCACGTCTGTACTTGTGTGTGAAAATCTAAATATCAAAGGTATGGTCAAAAACCATTGTTTAGCCCAAGCAATTTCTCAAGTGGGATGGGGTCAATTCCAGACCATGTTGTCCTACAAAGCAGAACAGGAAGGGAAAATCTATTTAGAAATTGATAGATTTTTCCCTTCCTCAAAAACTTGTAATCATTGCTTAAATGTGGTTGATAGCTTGCCTTTAGATGTTCGACAATGGACTTGTAATCATTGTGGTACAAAACACGACCGAGATATCAACGCTGCCAAAAATATTAGAGATGAAGGACTGCGTTTTTTGTCGTTAGGAACTAGCGAGTCAGCCTGTTGTCCAGATGTCAGACGTAATAGTGGAGGACGCAAGAAATCTACTGTTGCGCTTTCTGTTGGACAGGAAGCTCCGACAAGCCGCGCGTAGCGGGTCGGAGTAGTTCACTACAACGTCTATATATTGATACTCTATTTTCACGGTTGATCATGCCATTGTCTGATACTCCAGAGAAAACAGTTTTTGATTTGCACGCCGAGGCACATCGCTATATCGCCCAACAGCAGTTTGATGAGGCGGTTGAAGTCTGTCAGCAAGCACTGAAGTTGCAACCTCGCTTCCTCCCGACTTACAGTACGATGGGGTTGGCCAAACAATTGCAAGGAAAACTGGATGAAGCTAAATTTTGGTATACCAAAGCCCTCGACCTCAAACCCGATTGGGTGGAAGTTCATGCTAATTTAGGGACGGTATATGTTCAACAACAGCAATGGCAAGAAGCCCTGCAATCTTATCAAACTGCGCTGCATTTTAAACCTAATCAAGCCATAATTTATCAGAATTTATATAGGGTTTGGATTAATCTCAATCAACCGGAAGAAGCGAATCATGCTTGGTTTCAAGCCTTAATTTTAGAGCCACAATGCGTTTCTCCTCAAGATTATATGGATTTTGGGAAAACGTTAATTGAAAAAGGCAAATTAGATCAAGCTCTGGAACTGTATACTAAGGGCGTAGAAATTTATCCCAATTGGCCCCACTCCTATTTTAGTTTGGGAGAAGCTTTAAGCCGGAAACAACAATGGGATGAAGCGATCGCAGCCTATCATCAAGCGATTAGTCTTGATCCGGATCGTAACCTGTTTTATCAAAGTTTGGGAGATGCCTTAGTTCAGCAGAAAAAATGGGATGATGCGATCGCAAATTACCAAAAAGCCATTGAACTCAGCCCGGATTTTTCCTGGACATATCATCAACTGGGAAATGCTTTATCTGAACAACAAAGATGGGAAGAAGCTACCCTTGCTTATTACCAAGGAATTGCCCTTAATCCTAAATTTTTCGGTTCTTATTTTAAATTAGGAGAAATTTGCTCTAAAACCGGAAAACACCAAGAAGCTGTTGATTGGTATCGCCAAGCTATTGAGATTAATCCTGATGGCTTTTGGTTGCATTTTACCTTGGGAAATAGCTTGTTGGAAATGCAACAGTTTGAGGAAGCGTTAACTTCTTATCAGCAAGCGATTGAACTGGAACCCAATATTGATTGGTTATACCCCCAAATGGGGAAAATATTGACAGCCCAGAAACAATGGAACCAGGCAATTGATGCTTATTGTAAAGCTGTTGAACTCAATCCGAATAATCTTTGGCTGTTAGATCAATTAGCAGATACTTTAATTGAACAGCAGGAGATAGAAACTGCAATTTCCGTTTATCAAAAATGTCTCGAAGTTACTCCCAAAGCTCATGTTTTACATTATAAATTAGGGGATTTATATAACTCTCAAGGTCAAATTGATGAAGCGATCGCATCCTATCAAACCGCTATCAATCTTAATTCAAAGGTCGCTGAATATTACGCGGGATTAGGAGAAGCTTGGTTAAACAAACAAGACTTAGCTCTAGCCATGTCCTATTTGATGGACGCTTTACAAATGAAGCCTGATTTAATTCCAGCTTATGAAAATATTGCTAAAATTTTACACCAGCAAGGAAAAACAGAAGATGCCTTAAGATGTTATAATTATAAAGATTTACCTTTATCACTTTTAGAACAATATTGTCCTGTTAATCCTGATCTATTGATTACATCAGACTTTAGTTCTCATGTAACTTATATTCCCGTTTATCCGGGGAATCAAATTTCTTTAAACCCTTCTCGAACCATTGCTCAATTTCATCCAGGGTTTATTTTTGGTCAAGCTGAAACTCGAAATGCTTTTGTCGTGATATTAGAGAATGGGAAAGTCTGGGGAGATTCAGCGACCAGTGCAATTATGACGGCACAAAATGAATTACTCACTGATATTTCAACCGGATGCGCTGAATTAGTTTTATCCTCCAATAAGTTGCCCCCAGTGTATAAAATTGATGGAACGGTTGCCTTTTTATCCGTGCAATGGGGAGAAGCATTTTATCATTGGATGTATGATGTTTTACCTGGCATTCATTTAATTCAAGAAAGCGGTATTTCCTTAAATAGTATTGATTATTTCGTTTTCAATAGTTATCGTTTTCCCTATCAAAAGCAAACCTTACAAAAATTAGGTATCCCAGAATCTAAAATTATCGAAAGTCGTTATCAGCCTTATATTCAAGCCCAAAAAATTATAGTTCCCGCGCCTAATTTTTTCCATAATTCCACAACAACTTCTCCTTGGATTTGCAAATTCCTCAAACAACAATTCGTTTCTCAAGAGTTTCAGAAAATTTCTACAAACCGTCGCATCTATATTAGTCGAGAACAAGCCAGTTACCGTCATCTGGTGAATCAAGATGAGTTACTTAAACGTTTAGAACCCTTGAACTTTGAGAGCGTTGTACTAGAATCTTTAACGATTTCTGAACAAGCCGAATTAATGGCTAGTGCGTCAGTGGTTTTAACTCCTCATGGTGCGGGCTTATCTAATATTGTATTTTGTCAGCCTGGAACTAAGGTGATTGAATTATTTGCACCCACTCATATTCCCCCTTGTTATCGAATTATTAGTAATATCTGTGAGCTAGAACATTATTATTTAATTGGAGAGCTTGTCGAAAATGAAGCTTTAGATGATATTACGTTTTTAGGATTATTAGATATGCGGATTAATATCGATGATTTAATGTGCTTACTAGAATTAGCAGGGGTAACAAAACCTGCTTAATATTGTGAATATTCTATCGGGAATAAAATCATGCAGCTATCTGAAACACCAGACAATTCTGTCATTGTTTTATATCAACAAGCGTCTCGCTATATCGATCAACAGCAATATGAAGAAGCGATTACAACTTGTCAAAACATCTTAAAATTGCAACCTAATTTTGCATTAGCTTACAGCACCCTTGGGTTAGCCAGACAATTGCAAGGACAACTAGAGGAAGCTAAATCATACTATGAAAACGCCTTAAAACTACAACCGAACTTGGTCGAAGTTCTAGGGAATTTAGGGACAGTTTATCTACAACAACAGCAATGGGAAAAAGCTTTAAAATTCTATGAAATTGCTTTACAGTTAAAACCGAATCAAGTCGGGATTTACCGAAATTTATATAGTGTTTTTAGCTACCTAAACCAACCCGAAAAAGCACTAGAATGTTGGTTTCAAGTATTAATTTTAGAACCTGAATCTATCCCCCTTCAATCTCATATTGATTTCGGCAAAAGTTTAATTTCTCAAAGCCAATGGGATCAAGCAATTTCTTTGTATTTAAAAACTTTAGAAATTTATCCTAATTCCCATCAAGCTTATTATTGGTTAGGAGAAGCTTTTTCTGGAAAACAACAATGGTTAGAAGCAATAAAAGCTTATCGTCAAGCTATTAAAATTGAGAATAATATTGATTGGTTTTATCCCAAATTAGGAAAAGCGTTATTAGAAACTCACCAATGGTATGAAGCTGTTATTGCCTATTATGAAGCGGCTAAATCTAATGCTTATTATCAAGAGCTATTAGATGAGATTATTCCTAAAATTATACAATCTCAAGAATTAATTACAGCAAGTTTAATCTTTGAAGAACAGTTAAAAAAACGTCCTGAAGCAGATGAACTTTATCATATATTAGGAAATATTTGTAAAATCAATAATAAGATTGTAGATGCAATTTTTTATTATACAAAAGCGATTCAGATTAATCCTAATCTTTCCCAATATTATGCAGATTTAGGAGATGCTTGGTTAAAACAAAAGCAATGGGAACAGGCTATTTATTGTTGTCTTGAAGCTTTAAAAATTAATCCTGATTTTATGAAACCTTACGATATAATTGCTGAGGTTTTGATGCAACAAGGATATGATGAAGAAGGTTTAGGCTGTTATAACGCTAGAGAAATACCCTCTGCAATTCTTCAAAAATATTGTCCCATTCCGACACACCAACTGACTTTATCC
The DNA here is from genome assembly GCF_015207485.1 of Planktothrix mougeotii LEGE 06226. Classification (NCBI taxonomy): domain Bacteria; kingdom Bacillati; phylum Cyanobacteriota; class Cyanophyceae; order Oscillatoriales; family Microcoleaceae; genus Planktothrix; species Planktothrix mougeotii. The sequence continues at coordinate 5,788 of NZ_JADEWU010000127.1, read as the reverse complement.
CAGATTGATTCTCAGATCAACTCTATACCCATTTATTCTGAATCTAATATTACTTTAACTCCGTCAAAAACGGTTTCTCAATCTCAATTTTGTTTAATGTTTGATCACGCTACAACTCAAAAAGCATTTGTAGCCATTTTAGAGAATGCTAGAGCCTGGGGAGATTTAGCCACCAGTGCCATTATAACAGAAAATAATCAATTAGTTACGGATCTTTCAACGGGATGTGCTGAATTAGTTTTATCATCCAATCAATTAGCACCAGCCTATCAAATTGACGGGACAATTGCCTTTTTATCGGTGCGTTGGGGAGCAACCTATTTTCATTGGCTGTATGATGTTTTACCCGGTTTTGATTTAATTCAAAAAAGTGGGATTTCCTGGGATGATATTGATTATTTTGTGATTAATGCAGACTATCCAACTTATCAAAAAGAAACCTTAGTTAAGCTTGGTGTTCCCTTGTCTAAAATTATGGTTAGTATGACTCATCATCATATTCAAGCAAATAAAATTATTGTTCCTTCCCCGAATTTAATGTACAAAAATGTGATCACACCTGCATGGGTGTGTAACTTTTTGAGATCAGCTTTTCTTCCCGCTAATATTGGGAATATTACCCCTTATCGTCGAATTTATTTGAGTCGAGAAAAAGCAAGTTATCGTAATGTTATTAACCAAGATGAATTATTTCAATGTCTGAAACCATTAAACTTTGAAAGCGTGGTTTTAGAAACTTTAAGCTTTTCCGAACAAGTAGAATTAATGGCGACCGCATCCGTTGTAATTGCGCCGCATGGTGCTGGATTATCTAATATTGTTTTTTGTCAACCTGGAACTAAAATTATTGAGCTATTTCACCCAGATTATGTTCCGATTTATTATCGATTGATTAGCAATCTTTGTCAGTTAGAACATTACTATTTAATTAGTGAAGTCATTGATAAAACAACAGAAAATTTAACTCATCTCGGACAACTCGATATGAAAATCAATCTGGATGAGTTCATAAATTTGTTAGAATTAGCTGAAATTAAAATAACTTAATTCCTGCTTCTAAAGGTTGAGAACGTTGTTGTATTGTTTGTTGTAAAACCCAAGTTGTTAAATTTTGCCATTCCGGTAAACTACACAGTTGATTCACAGATAAAGGCTGTTCTAAACTATTAGAATAATGAACAAAACTTTCTGTCCAATTGGTTAAAGTTTCTACCGCTAAAAATGGGGTATATTGCCAAGCTTTTTGTAAATATTCTGCCATTTCTAGCGGAAACCCAGTATAATATAAATACCAAGAACTCCAAACTAAGGTACTGTAACGTACCCAATTTTCAATTAACCGAATTTCTAAGGGAATATTGGGAAGATTAAAAAATTTATCTAAAACATAATTAATCGATTTTGCTTGAGAAATTCCATCCCGCATTGTGTTGCGGTCATGTTGACGATAACAAACCGTTGATTGACGTAGCCAAGCGGATTCACAGCCTAATAATGCTAATCTTAAAATTAAATCTACATCCTCCCCATGAGCTAACCCCGCTTCAAACCCTTCAACTTTTAATAACCAATCTCGACGAAACATTAAAGTTCCCATTGTACCCAACGGTTTCCAACGTAACCACATTTCTAAATTCAATTCAGGAACATAGTCCCAAGGTGTCGCATCCATTAAAGTTTCTCCCTGTTGGTTCACGCGACGCCATCCACTTTGAACCAGTCCCAGTTGGGGTTGTGCTTCAAAAACGGCGAGTTGAGTTGTTAATTTATCAGGAAGAAAAGTATCGTCCCCATCGAGGAAAACAATAAACTCTCCTCGTGCTAAATTTAACCCATGATTTCGCGCGACAGAAACCCCTTGGTTTTGTTGATAAACATAGTGAATGTGTTGAGAATAGGGTTGTAACGCTTCCCGGGTGTTGTCCTGGGAACCATCATCCACGACGATAATTTCATAAGCAGAATAAGTTTGATTAAGAATACTTTCGATCGCTTGCCCAATATAGCGATCGCAGTTGTATGCTGGAATCACAATACTAATTTGGGGAGTTTCTAAGGAATTGGACATAGATTTAATCCAGAGCTTGATTCAATGTTAAATGTTAGGGTTGATTTTTATCTTCTATAATACCTAAAACTGCTATTAATAATTCCTCTAACTTGAGTTAGTCTCTGGACAGAATTCTCGTTAACTTAAAAAAGTTCAGTGTTGAGCTTTAGCCTAAGAATCTAGGTACTTTAGCTTAACTAGAGAAGATTTATTAATATTCGTTGATTTGGGACTTGCTACTTATTGTTCTGTTATTATTTAATTTATAATGAAAAAAAATTCTATCCCTGTTCCCCAAAATCAAAAACTTCCTTGGTTTGAACGGTTAATGGCTATTGTCGTTACCGTTAACTACGGATTAATTTTATTTAATCTCAGTTATACTGATTTGCGAGATTATTATTTTCGTTATATCCCAGTTCTAACCCAAATTTATGATCCCATTAAAGGGATAGAACCCCATCAAGATACAGAAAAATATTTAGAGACTGTTGAGCAGTTAAAATTTAGTGTAACTGAAACCAGTTTAAATTCTACTGAAACCGATGAAATTTTAGCACAATTACGCGCTCAAAGTGAGGGAATGATCAATGAAAATCCCTTTGCAATTGCTGAAAAAAGCGGAACTTTAGAACGCATTAAAAATCGAATGCGAGATCAGGTCGAAAATCCTCAAAATTCCGCTAAAGAATCTTTTAATACCTTTTGGAGTATATCTTATCTCAAACAACAAGGATATGATCAAGAAATTGACTGGTTTGAAAAAAATATTAGCCCTTTAATTGCTATAAACTATTATCGAACTCTCGGAGAAAATGGGGAATTCACTCGAACTTTTTGGAAAATTGATTTACCCTTTGTGATCATTTTCTTTCTCGAATTTTTAGCCCGAACTTATTTTATTAGTCGTCGTTATCCGAGAGTGACTTGGTTTGATGCGATGTTATGGCGGTGGTATGATGTCTTTTTGTTTTTACCCTTTTGGCGATTATTAAGAATAATTCCTGTAGCACTACGCTTAAATCAAGTCCATTTTATTAGTTTAGAATATATTCGGCTTCAAGTGACTCGCGGATTTGTGGCTGGAATAGCCAGAGAATTAACCGAAGCCGTTGTGGTTGAAGGTCTTGAACAAGTTCAACGGGAAATTGAGAAAGGAGATGTGGTTAAGCGATTTTTCACGAATCGCAATAAAAAATATTTAGATATTAATAATATTAATGAAATAGAAGCGATCGCTAATCATTTAATTAAAACAATTATTTATAATGTTATTCCTAAACTAGAACCCGATATTGAAGCATTATTGCGCTATAATATTGAACAAGTTATCCAACAATCTCCCGTTATTCAACAGTTTAAAAGTATACCGGGTTTACAACAAATTCCTGAGCAAATTCAAGAAAGAATTATTGCTGAACTGTCTAAATTAGCAACAGAAGGGCCACAGGATGCCTATGAAACGGTGAAAAAAGCGATGGAAGATCCCGTTGGTACAAAATTAACCAATCAATTAGTTAAAAACTTTAGTCAGGTTTTAGGAGAAGAATTACAAAAAGAACAAGGTTTTGCGGAAATTCAAACCTTATTAATTGACTTTTTAGAAGAATTCAAAATTAACTATATTCAACAAGTGGATGAATCTAACTTTGAACAAGTTCTCGCCCAATTACATGAACAAAGACGATTAGCAGAAACCGATTAAATGTTGTCCTTGTCAACGGTTATCCGTCAACCGACAACCGACAATACTCCTGACAATTGCCTTCACTGTAAGCTAAACTAGAAGAAGAGGCGAACCCAAAAGGTTCGTCTTTGGCTTCTGGGAGGACACTGTTTCACGCGCAGAGTGGGTGAAGCCCACTTTTTTCATGTCAGTGTAACGCCAGAACTTCTGTAGACTCTAATATTCCCGTCAACTATGGCTCATCCCCTGATCCCCGAAATTCTTGATATCGCCACCCCCATCGCCCAAACCTTGGGACTGGAAGTGGTGGGGGCTACCTTTTACACCAATCAGAAACCGCCTGTACTGCGTGTCGATATCCGCAACCCCAGTCAGGATACTGGATTGGATGATTGTGAACGGATGAGTCGGGCTTTAGAAGAACAGTTAGAGACGACGAATATTATTCCCGATGCGTATGTTTTGGAGATTTCCAGCCCAGGAATTTCACAATTTTTAACCAGCGATCGCGAATTTATTTCCTTCAAAGGATTTCCGATCATTGTCAAAACATCAGAACCCTACAAAGGTCAGACTCAACAACGGGGAAAACTCGTGCGTCGGGATGAAACAACTGTTTATCTCAGTCAAAAAGGGCGACAAATCGCAATTCCGCGCGAGTTAGTAACGGAAGTTTTACTAGACGAAAGTGGAGAGGAATAAAAGTTTTATAACGCTGGAAGTCAATAAATAGAAACTTTCCACTCTGTTCCCTGTTCCCTGTTATCAAAAAATCAAAATTTGGAGGATAAAAACCCTATGTCAATGGTGAGTTTGCCCGGTTTGCAAGATATGATTAATAGTATTTCTCAGGAACGCAATCTACCCAAACAAGCGGTAGAAGAAGCGTTGCGAGAAGCGTTATTAAAAGGATATGAACGCTATCGACGGACGATTGAAATTCAGACTCAATTTAGTGACGATTATTTTGATAATTTTGATGTGGAGCTTGATGTTGATGAAGAAGGATTTCGGGTTTTAGCCAAGAATTTAATGATTGTTGAACAAGTCAGTAATCAAGATCACCAAATTGCCTTAAAAGATGTGCGGGAAGTCGCTCCCGAAGCCCAGTTAGGGGATACGGTTACGTTAGATGTTACCCCGGATCAAGGGGAGTTTGGCCGTATGGCTGCCATTCAAACGAAACAGGTTTTAGCCCAAAAACTCCGAGATAAGCAGCGTAAATTGATCCAAGAAGAGTTTAAAGAACTTGAAGGCACTGTGCTCCAAGCTAAAGTGCTGCGGTTTGAACGACAATCGGTGATTATGGAAGTGGCCAGTGGTTTTGGTCGGATGGCCGTTGAAGCGGAACTCCCCAAACGCGAACAACTCCCCAATGATAATTATCGAGCCAATGCGACTTTCCGAGTTTATTTGAAAAAAGTCTGCCAAGGTTCCCAACGGGGGCCACAATTGTTAGTATCTAGGGCGGATGCTGGGTTAGTGGTTTATCTGTTCGCCAATGAAGTCCCAGAAATTGAGGATGAAGTGGTGCGAATTGTCGCCGTCGCGCGAGAAGCCAACCCCCCTTCCCGTCACGTTGGCCCCCGGACTAAAATAGCAGTAGATACTTTGGATCGAGATGTTGATCCGGTTGGTGCTTGTATTGGAGCCAGGGGTTCGCGGATTCAAGTTGTGGTGAATGAACTGCGGGGTGAGAAAATAGATGTGATTCGTTGGTCACCTGACCCGGCTACCTATATTGCTAATGCCTTGAGTCCGGCCAGAGTCGATGAAGTCCGGTTAGTGAATCCTGAAGAACGTCGTGCCCATATTTTGGTTCCCGAAGATCAATTGAGTTTGGCCATTGGGAAAGAAGGGCAAAATGTTCGTCTCGCGGCTCGATTAACAGGATGGAAAATTGATATTAAGGATACTGCTAAATATGATGCAGCAGCCGAAGATCAAAAAATCGCCGAAGAACTCGAACGTCAAGCTTTAGCGGCAACGGATGAGGATTTTGACGAATTCGGGGAAGAGGAGTAGAGGGGATGGGGGGACAAGGGGACAAG
>NZ_JADEWU010000126.1:0-10890 GCF_015207485.1 Planktothrix mougeotii LEGE 06226 | reverse complement strand
GAACCTACCCCATCACCGACGTTAGAACCTACCCCAACACCATCACCAACGTTAGAACCTACCCCATCACCAACTCCAACGCCCATACCGACAATATCACCGACTCCAACGCCTACCCCAACGTTAGCCCCGACTCCAACCCCATTACCTTCTGGTGATACCACTCCCCCGACAGTTACCATTACGCAAAATCGTCCGTCCTCTAACAATACTGTTTACTTAAAGGTTACATTTAGTGAACCTGTGAACGGGTTTGAAGCTAATGATCTCCTCTTAGGGGGAACTGCGAACCCCACAACCGCAACCCTTACAGGTAGTGGTAGCATCTATGAGGTAGCGATCAGGGGAATGACAGCATTTGGAAATGTTTCGGCTACACTTCCAGCCAATACTGTCACCGATGAAGCGGGCAATTTTAACCAACAGAATACCGTCATTGATCAACTAACTAATTTTAGTCCACCAGACAAGCCAGAAACTCTAAATTTCCTTCAATCTCTTGCTCCATCTTTGGGGCTTACTCTAGAACAACTAAACCAAACACCACTGGTTTTAGCAGCAAATACCACTAACGATCCCGTCAAGACACTTGAAGCATTTGCATCTAAATTGAAGGATACTGGTCTATTTAATGTTGCAGCATTTAATAATTCTGCCTTTGTAAACATAATAAGCAATGGAACAAGTTCATCTGATATTGCAATAGCATTAAGCGCACTAAGTGTTGAACAGACTGCTTTGCTATATCGGTTAGGTTTTACGCAGTTTGGCAGTTTACCTTTACGTCGAGCTACGACATTTAGCAGAATAAGATACTTCGACATCACGTTATCTGAGATGATGGTTTATAAATTCACGAGTGTCCGTTCCTTAGGCCCAGGCGGGAGTATTGTGCCTGGTCTTTTCAATCCTCCGCGTAGTAATAACGATGAGGACAGAGAAGCTCGCGAAAATTTAATCGCACCTCAATATGATGTGATATCCTTGGTTGATGACCTTGCACCAGAGAATTTTGATTCTATCCCCCTGTTAGATGCAGGAGACGGTACATTTTCTCAGCATTATCATGTATTGAATCCCAATGGTTCTATTATCCTGCCTCTGGAAGTTTCTCAGAAATTGAGTATTTCTGAACAACCGATTAACGTCAATGCGACGAATCAGGAAATATTTGAACACTTCAATCGAGAAAGCTTTGAAGTTTCTGTCCCCGAAAAGATTGGCAGTGCAATTTTGACGGAAAATAATCGCACCTTCCAAACTTTACAAGCTGATCTTCAAGAAACGCTAGGAACTGAATCTCCTGAACTCAATCAATTGGCTCAACAAATTTTAACTCGGTTTGATGCCAATACCCCATGGGATTTCTCTATGGTTGCTCCTTTCTCCCAATTGCCAGAGGATTTGCCGAGTAGTCAGCCAATTCTGATGCAAGCCAATGTGGCTTTATCCGAACAAACCGGACTCGGAAATCAACAAATTAGCTTGATTGATAGTACGGATTTGCCCAATTCTATTATTCAACTCAAAAACATTAATGTTGCTTTATTAAGGGGGCCAATGCAACTGGTGGGGGATACCGAAAAAAACATTGTTGTTGGAGATCAACAAGCCCAAACTATTGCGTTAGGTCAAGGAGAAGATGAAGGTCATGGCGGTGCTGCTGGAGATCTTCTCTATGGTGGAAAAGACAATGATTTGCTATTTGGAAATCAAGACAATGATAACTTGTTTGGAGATTTAGGCAATGATAGCCTTTATGGTGGAAAAGGGGATGATTTATTAGATGGAGGAGAAGGCGATGATCACCTATTTGGAGATTTAGGAAATGATATTTTAATTGGAGGGAAAGGACGCGATCGCTTTTATATTGCAGCGAATACAGGAGTAGATATCATTAATGATTTTACTCTAGGTGAAGATCAAATTCAGTTAACAGATGGATTAATCTTTAACCAGTTGCAAATCACAACCGTTGATGGCAATACAATCATTAAACTTGCCAATACGGGAGAGGAACTTGTTAAACTGTTGGGTTTTGATAGTACCTTAATTAATTCCTCAGAATTTATCGCTTGATAGTCGTTAGCAAAAAAGTATCAGTATAGCAGTCTTTGTCAAACACAATGTTTAACAAAGACTGCTGTTGCAAACAGAGATAGTAATATGAAATCCCTAAATGTTTCCTACAAATTCCCCCCTGTAGAGACGCGCCATGGCGCGTCTCTACAGGGGGTTTAGGGGATTATCTGTAGTATAATTTTCAGGATTTCATATTATTGGCTGGCGATACGTTAGCAAATATGGCTAGTACCCTCTGTTTCTGACCCGACCCATGAAATAGCCCTAGATGTCATCCCAGATCAGGAAACACTCATGCTTCAAAAATAATACATGGGTTTTTGTTAATTTTAGCATTTTTCCAGGTTTTCGAGTCCATAATGTCCTAAAATACTGGAGATTATCGGGATCACCCTTAACGGTTGAAGATTAAGCTTCACCTCGATTTGATATTTTCCCATTAAATAACGCACAATGACTTTATGGTGACACTTATCAGATTGTGTCAAAATCGAAGTCATGTTAATCTACACAACCCCGACATTCGACGCACAAGCGAAACAGCAGGGCATCCAGAGTCAAGTGGCAGAATTACTCGTCACCCTCAAGGCTCAAGGGACAGTAGCAGTACAGGCGCTCTTTGAGTGGAATTATCCCTACTTAAAGCGCCCTATACGGAATTTGCGCTTGCTGGGAAAAATTCTATGGGTTAAAAATGACCCAATTTTATGTTTATTGGCCGTTTTTCCCAGAGGGGGAAAAGAATATGAGGCCTTTTTGAGAAATCCTGATGACTATGGAAGAGATTATCTGGATACCTTAATTGATCAAAAAGAATTAGATAATAGTATTAATGCCCAACGGGAGGAACAAAAATCCTTTCCCCGTCGTCCTAGTTTGCCGGAAGATTTACGCCAAATTTGGTTAAAAGGGCCAGATTGGATTAAGAATACAACGGATGCTGTAATTTGTGAAAGTGAAATTTGGGTGGCACAGTTTAAGCAGCGAGACACTCAACTACAATGGCGAACTTATTATAATATTGTTGATAGTTTAGTTGAAGATCAAGCCGGAATCAAGATTACAAAAACGGATTTTGATAATATTGAAATTGCAGGTAAATCCGAAGACAATCGTTATATTCTCTATAGTTGGATTCTCACCTCAGATAGTCCCAACCGCAGCGTTTTATTTCTCCTATCTACGTTTGATCATTATCCTAATTTCAATGACATTCTTGAAGTCGGTCAAATCACCCGTTTATTTAATTTTAATACAGGAGAAACTGATTTAGCAGAATCTTCAAATAATTCTAACCTGAGTAATATTTTAGCTCAAGAATTAACCTTAGAAGATTTAGCTCGTTATACTCGACGTTCTTATCCTGATTATTTATTAGGAGATTCCGAAATCTGGTTAGAAATCGAACAGGAATTCGGAATTAATTGGGCGTTATCAATGGAGGAAGAAAAGATTCTGCATGAATTATCAACTCCAGAGTTAGGAAGTAGTTCTCTTCCGGTTTTTATTAATGGACGGGCTGGAAGTGGAAAATCAACCATGTTATTTTATTTATTTGCTGATTATTGTTATCGATATCAAAAATATTATTTACAATATCGTCAAAAATTAACCCAAGTTCCCCATCCTTTATTTTTAACGTATAATGAACAATTATTAGGTAAGGCTAAAGAAGGGGTTGAAAAACTTCTAAAAAGTCACCATAAATTTTTATTAGAAACGAATGGGCAAGGAAATAAACCTTCTATTGATGTTTGTTTTAAATCTTTTCAGCAATTTCTATTAAGTTTATTACCCCCTGAAGAAAGCGATAGATTTGATCCTGATAAATATATTTGTTTTCATGAATTTAGACAACGATGCGGTCGTCGCTATAGCCGTTATTCTCCCGAACTGTGTTGGCATATTATTAGAACGTTTATTAAAGGCTATACCCTAAGCGGACAACATGAAGGGTATATGACCCCCGATGATTATCAAGAAGTTCCTCGACGAGAACGGAGTTTATCGGTTGAGATTTTTCAAGCCATTTATAAACAAGTTTGGCCTTGGTATTATCAATTAACCACCAGAGAAGGCTATTGGGATGATCAAGATTTAATTAGAAAAGTCTTAGAAGTTCGTCGAGATCATTTACCTCTTTATACTGCTATTTTTTGTGATGAAGCTCAAGATTTTACCAGTTTAGAACTACGATTAATTATGCAGTTATCCATCTTTTCCCATTGTGATTTATATCCCCCGGTCTGGTGTTTACCCTTTGCCTTTGCGGGAGATCCCTTTCAAACTTTAAACCCGACGGGATTTCGCTGGGAAAGTGTCAAGGCGACCTTTTTTGATCAAGTGATTGCTGCTCTTGACCCGACGCGACAACTGAATTTAACCATGACATTTTATGAACTTGAATCTAATTATAGATCAAGTCCGTCTATTGTTAAAGTAACGAATTTAATTCATCTCTGGAGACATATTTTATTTAAAATTCAGGAGTTAAAACCTCAAGAATCTTGGCAATCTTATATTGAGTCTCCTATTCCTCAAAAGTTTATTTTTGGACAACATAATTTTTCCGTTGAAGCGTTAAAAAAACATATTGAAAAATCCCCTATTTTTATTGTTCCTTGTGAAGCAGGAGGGGAATTAGACTATATTCGACAAGATGAATTTTTATCTCCTTTATTTCCTGATGCGACAGAAGAACATCCCCCCAAGAATATTTTAAGCGCCATTCAAGCGAAAGGATTAGAATTTCCCTTAGTCATTCTATATAAATTTGGCGATCAATTTGCTAAAGAGTTTAATCAACGTCCCTTAATTGATTATGTGCAAGGAACAGAAAATCATCCTTTAGAATTAGAATACTTTTTTAATAAGCTTTATGTGGCTGCGAGTCGTGGAATGTCAGATTTAGTGATTATTGATACGGAAATGGGCGATCACTATTTATGGCAATATGCTACTGTTGAAACAGAGCTTACGAGAGAGACTGCGAGAGAGAAAGAGACGCGCCATGGCACGTCTCTACATTATGATCAATATTGGTTAACTCAAGTTGATAATCGAGAGAATTGGGAAACCTATATTGGGGGAGTTCGTTGGGGGGATAATTTAGGAGAATTACAACGGGATAATAGAGCCTCCCAAGCGCAAGAATTTCAAGAAAATGGTCGTAATCAAAAAGATGCAACTTCGATGCGACGGGCGAAACAATTTTATCGAGAATTAGGCTATTTAGAAAAAGCAGATATTTGTGAAGCCTTCGCTTTAAAATTTGATAAACGCTTTCGAGAAGCAGGGCGTTTATTCCTGAAAAGGAGTCAAGAATTAGAAGCCTGGGATTGTTTTTGGGATGGAATGTGTTGGCAAGCTTTAGCCGAATGGTATCGCCAATTTCCCCAGAAAAAACCCGTAGAACAGCCCTTAGTTGAATTTATGGCACAAACCCCCAAAACCTTGCCTAATATTCGACAATTTACCCAATTTTTAGAAGACAGTTTAAGCAGCCAAATTCTCCAAGAAAATCGTTTAGTGAAAGCTTGGAAAGCGGCTGTTCAAGATTATAGCCGTCAAATTCGGATATTAATGCGGGAAAAAATCTTAGACCCGGAAGAATGGCAACGGTTTGCCGAGGTTTTAGAAGGGTTAGATGAAGCTAAATATAACGGGGTTTTAGAATTAGCTGGAGATTGTTATTATCGAGCTAAAAATTTACGGCGGGCGGTGCGATGTTGGCAGGATAGTAACACAACTCAAAAACGAGAATATAATATTGCTCAAGCCGAATTATCCGGGTTTCCCGAAGGATTACCTTATTTAGAAAAGGCGGGAGATTTTGAACGAATCATTGTAGAATGGGAAAAATCAGGCAAGTCAGGAAGTCAACAATGGATTAAACATTTAGATTGCCTTGGACGGGCTTTAGAACGACAAAATCGCCTGCGAGATTGGATTGATTATTTAATTAAAATTAAACGGTGGATTGATGCGATCGCAGCGATTGAAAAATGTAGTAAACTGGAAGCTATTCTGTTTAGATTTGAACTGCTGCGACAAATTGCCCGTTCTAATTTAACCCCTGAACAAGCACGGGATTTTAGAAGTCGCTATTTAGGTTTAATTGAAAAAGTCTTATCCAGTGACAACTGGCAACAAAAATTAACGATGGTTGAAGTCGGAATTGCCTTAGAAAAAATTGGAGAATTGGTTCCCACTCTCAAATTTTATGAACGATTTATTAACGCTAATGAACTGGCTTTACAAGACTTTTCGAGAGAACGATGGTTAGCCACCAAACTCAAACAAAAAGATTATGCCTTAGTCGCTGAACCCATTCGCGCTGAAGAAATTCAGCAAGATATTATTCGCAAATCTAATGATTGGAAAATCAATCCCGCCACCCTAAATATTGATACTCCTCGCTTAGATTTGTTAGACCGTCCTGAACTTTTACAACTTCATCCCGGCGATACTAAACATCATTCTGATAGTTTACCCGATAATGAAATTCAAGGTTTACCCCCAGGTACAAAAATCCGTCTTTTGGGCCCAGAAGCCGATGGGTTTAGTTTCCAAATTGGTCATATTCAAGTAAAACGAGCTAAACGCAATAATAGTTTATGGGTACTCTTGACCGATATTTATAGTTCCAAAGCTTTACAAATTGATGTGGATGGCAAACAGGGGAAAGTCAGAATTGGAGAGTTAATGTTAGAAGTTGCCGATGGTCATCAACTGTCCTTTAATAGTACCACAGGGGATTATCGAGGCGTTGTTTTCTATCGAGATGAAAAGCCGAGGGTTGAGTTGCATATTCGCGGCATTTCTAGTATTATTTCCCTGTAGGGAATAAAATTTTTGAGGCGAATTTTGTAGTCTGTCTCAAAATGTAGCCACTATTACTGGATCAATTAGTTACAAAACTAGCCACAAAATTTTTTTGTAGCCGTTTTTGGTTGAATCCTAGACAATTCTAATCAAGAGGGCTATATATAGCAATCCGTGTAGGATTTGTGATCAAAACCTGTAGGGGTTTGGAGACCAAACCCTCCTGGTGCCTGGGTTTGGTCTCCAAACCCCTACGATAAAATATTACAACCTATTTAGGATTGCTATATATTGATGACTAACCAGTTTTTAACTTCTAATTAACCAGTGTAAAACTAATACTAAATTATCCTATGTCAGCCCAATTTTTTGTTCAACCCATTCCCGAAATTAACGTTAAGGAATTAGACGAGTTACTGCAAACCCTTCCTAACCATCAACTTCAGTTAATTGATGTCCGTGAACCTGAAGAAATTGAGATGGCTAAAATAGAAGGGTTTATGAATTATCCCCTCAGCCAATATAGCCAATGGTCGGAGCAAATTTTGGTAGAGCTTGATGCCACCGAAGAAACTCTGGTTTTGTGTCATCATGGAGTGAGATCCGCTCAAATGTGTCAATGGCTGATTCGACAGGGTTTCACCCAGGTTAAAAATATTATTGGGGGTATTGATGCTTATTCAATTTATGTTAATCCCCAAGTTCCTCGATATTAAGACCGAAAATCGAGGATAAAACTCTCCTAGTGTCAAACGGCTTCGTTAAGATAGGAATTACTGGAAAGTAGGAGCCGATCAATTATGGTAACAACGTCCGTTGGGTCTAATTTTTCAGATGCCATCGATCAAGGATATTATTTAGATCGGGACTGCACAACCCTATCTCGTCATGTTCTGCAACAATTGCATAGTTTTTCCCCCGATGCTCAAGATATTAGCGCCTTGATGAATCGCATCGGACTGGCGGGAAAACTCATCGCTCGCAGGTTATCCCAGTCGGGTTTAGTGGATGATGCGTTAGGGTTTACAGGGGCCGTAAATGTCCAAGGAGAGTCCGTTCAAAAGATGGATGTTTATGCCAACTCCGTCTTTATTTCTGTGTTCAAACAAAGCGGTTTAGTCTGTCGTTTGGCTTCCGAAGAGATGGAAGACCCCTTTTATATTCCCGAAAACTGTCCCATCGGACGCTATACCTTGCTTTATGATCCTTTAGATGGTTCATCGAATTTAGATACTAACTTAAATGTCGGGTCAATTTTTGCCATTCGTCAACAAGAAGGCAATGATGAGGATGGCGCGGCGGCGGATTTATTACAAAGTGGACGCAAACAAATTGCCGCTGGATATATTCTTTATGGCCCTAGTACCATGTTAGTTTATTCCATTGGAACGGGGGTTCATTCTTTCATTCTTGACCCCAGTTTAGGAGAGTTTATTTTAGCAAAAGAAAACATTAAAATTCCTCAGCACGGCCCTATTTATAGTGTTAATGAAGGGAATTTTTGGCAATGGGATGAATCGATTCGGGATTATACTCGTTATGTGCATCGTCATGAAGGATATACTGCCCGTTATAGTGGGGCTTTAGTGGGAGATGTACACCGAATTTTATATCAAGGCGGTGTGTTTTTATATCCGGGGACTGTTAAGAAACCAGAGGGAAAATTACGGTTATTATATGAGTCTGCACCGATGGCATTTTTAATCGAACAAGCGGGAGGACGAGCATCAACAGGAACTCAAGAGATTTTAGATGTTATTCCTGAAAAATTGCATCAACGCACCCCATTAATTATTGGAAGTCAGGAGGATGTCGCATTAGTTGAATCCTTTATTCAAGACCGCAAACGTAGGGAAGAAGAAGGCGGTCTGGAATAAATGGAGCAATTCGTGTAGGATTTGTGATAAAAACCTGTAGGGGTTGGGAGGGACGCAAGGAGTGTCAACTTAACCCACGTTAGCCCGGAAATAAATTTCGGGCTAAAAGCTGAAGTCATCTTTAGATGACTAAGATCATTCTTTATTAACCCGTTTTAACGGGTTTTAGCTTTTAGCCTGAAATTTATTTCAAGGCTTTTAGTCTTAAGTTAACGGACTTTGGGAGGGATGCCACCCCTACGATAAAATATTACAACCTATTTAGGATTGCTATAGCAGATTTCAGGATAATTAATTTTGTCATCCTGAGCAACGCGAAGGATCTCTGAGATTCTTCGCTTCGCTCAGAATGACAATTGTTAATCATTAGAATAGCAAAGATCTTTCACTTCGTTCAGAATGACAATTATTAATGATTAGAATAGCGGTTGATTAATATTCCGCAACCCAACTTTCAACTGCTTTTAATAAATTCTCCTGCGACCCCATAAAAGAACGTTGCGGGGGTGGTAACGGCAGGGGGTCAGGTGTTACCCAACCGAGGTGTAAGACTTCCGTGAGATAGTCGCAACAGTCGATCACTTCGGGGGTGGGTGTCCCGTCTGCGAGTAACAGAATGAACAGTTGGGGGGTTTGGAGTTGCTGTTTTAGGTGGATAATTTCGGTTTCTAGGTCGGTGACGGTCTGCACTTTGGGAAGGGTTTGATCAGGTAAGAATTTTTGATAGAGACGGTTACAAAACGCTTGAACAAATTCGTTTTTGGTGTTGAGGGTTAATAGTTTGTTGACGTTGATGCAGTGGAGAGGGAGGTGAGACAGTTGGGTAGAAATATCGGTGAATTGTTGTTCTAATTGTCGCACGGTTGGGGTATTGCCAACGGGGGTAATATCAACAACTTCAGGATGGGGGGTTAGGGTGTTGTGATGCCATGCTTGATAAAATTTGGGGTAAGGTAGATTTTGGGCGCATTGCCAGAGGAGTTTATAGCAGTGTTCAAAGAGATCAGAATTATTGTTGTAAACTTCATCAGTTAGGTTACGTTTGAGGGAAAAAATCACATTTACATATTGTTTTTCTGTTTTGAGGATTTTCTCTAAATTCTCGGCAACCCTCCTGCGAATATATTGATTATGAGTCATTTCTAAAAGCCGAATTAACGACCCTATTGCTAACTCATTACCTGGGTCAATTACCCATAAACTATAGGCAATGCTACTGCGAGGAGATTCATACTGAGTCGTTTCTAAAAGCCGAATTAACTCCCCAATTGCTAACTCGTTTCCAACGGCAATTTCCCCTAAACTATAGGCAATACTCCTGCGAGTATCTTCATCCTGAGTCGCTTCTAAAAGCCAAATTAACGCCCCAATTGCTAACTCATTTCCAACCGCAATTTTCTCTAACATCTCGGCAACCAACCAGCGAGTATTTTCATGATCAGTAGTTTCTAAAACCTGAATTAACGACCCTATTGCTAACTCATTTCCAACCGCAATTTTCTCTAACATCTCGGCAACCAACCAGCGAGTATTTTCATGATCAGTAGTTTCTAAAACCTGAATTAACGACCCTATTGCTAACTCATTTCCAATCGCAATTTCCTTTAAACTCTGGGCAACCAACCAGCGAGTATTTCCATTATCAGTAGTTTCTAAAACCTGAATTAACGCCTGTATTGCTAACTCATTTCCAACCGCAATTTTTCCTAAACTCTCGGCAACCCTCCAGCGAGTATCTTCATGATCAGTAGTTTCTAAAACCTGAATTAACGCCTGTATTGCTAACTCATTTCCAACCGCAATTTTCTCTAACATCTCGGCAACCAACCAGCGAGTATTTTTATTATCAGTAGTTTCTAAAACCTGAATTAACGCCTGTATTGCTAACTCATTTCCAACGTCAATTTTTCCTAAACTCTCGGCAACCCTCCAGCGAGTATTTTTATTATCAGTAGTTTCTAAAACCTGAATTAACGCCCCTATTGCTAACTCATTTCCAACCGCAATTTTCTCTAAACTCTGGGCAACCCACCAGCGAGTATCTTCATGATCAGTAGTTTCTAAAACCTGAATTAACGCCTGTATTGCTAACTCATTTCCAACCGCA
>NZ_JADEWU010000125.1:0-11705 GCF_015207485.1 Planktothrix mougeotii LEGE 06226 | reverse complement strand
TCAACGGTATAAGTTTCACCTGTATTAAAGGCTGTGGTTAAGGAATTTCCAGCAAGATCTTTAAGGGTGGGAGTGGCTGCGGTATCGAGTCGTAATGTTCCGTTTCCACTAATATTATTGACGGTGACATTAACACTATTTCCCGTGACCGTAGAAACACTAGCAATTGTACCGTTTACTGTTCCTGTTGGGGTGATGATAAAATCACTAATATCTACATCTTGAACCCCTTCACTAAAATTCACTTGATAAACAACTGTATTTCCATTGGTAATTTCTGTGAGGGGCGTTTGACGAATAATACTACTAATGGTTGGTAGAGTTTGATCAACGGTATAAGTTTCACCTGTATTAAAGGCTGTGGTTAAGGAATTTCCAGCAATATCTTTAAGGGTGGGAGTGGCGGCGGTATCCAGTCGTAATGTTCCGTTTCCACTAATATTATTGACAGTAACATTAACACTATTTCCTGTCACCGCAGAAACACTAGCAATTGTACCATTTACGGTTCCTGTTGGGGTAATGATAAAATCACTAATGTCTAAATCTTTCACTCCTTCACTAAAATTAACTTGGTAAACAACGGTGTTTCCATTGGTAATTTCTGTTGTCGGAGTTTGACGAATAATACTACTAATTGTTGGTTGAATTCCGTCAAACGTATAAGTTTCACCTGTATTAAAGGCTGTTGTTAAGGAGTTTCCAGCAATATCTTTAATGGTGGGAGTGGCTGCGGTATCCAGTCGTAATGTTCCGTTTCCACTAATATTATTGACAGTAACATTAACACTATTTCCTGTCACCGCAGAAACACTAGCAAT
Source organism: Planktothrix mougeotii LEGE 06226 (assembly GCF_015207485.1). NCBI lineage: Bacteria > Bacillati > Cyanobacteriota > Cyanophyceae > Oscillatoriales > Microcoleaceae > Planktothrix > Planktothrix mougeotii. The sequence continues at coordinate 10,884 of NZ_JADEWU010000125.1, read as the reverse complement.
TGTACCGTTTACGGTTCCTGTGGGGGTAATGATAAAATCACTAATGTCTAAATCTTTCACTCCTTCACTAAAATTAACTTGGTAAACAACGGTGTTTCCATTGGTAATTTCTGTTGTCGGAGTTTGACGAATAATGCTACTAACGGTTGGTGTGACTGCATCTATCTTAATGGCTGTGGTATCCGTCACATTTTTGAGGGTTAAATTAACGTTATTTCCCCCACCATCTTTAACAGTTGCATCTCCCGTTAAGGTTAACGCTGTTCCTGTAACGGGGCCATTATTATCCTCTTTTCCTAAACCAATATTGTAACGGAAAATATGCTGAGTATTTGCTGCTCCTGTACCTAATAAAGTCGCATTAACAATTCCGCCTGTATCTAAAGTAACGGGAAGATTAACATTTCCTGTGCCTTTATTAATTGTGACAGGCTGAGTAAATGTCACCACAAAATCAAGGTTGTCTCCCGCTTTTAAGGTAATCGCAGGCGGAGCTTGAACTTTACTAATTTCTACCGCAGAAGCAATCAATTGAAACGGAAAGTTAAACGGGTTTTCATCTCCATCATTATTACTAAAAGATAATTCTCCTTGTAGGGTTCCGATTTGATTGGGTGTGAGGGTAATATCAACAGTCGTACTCCCATTAGGAGCAAGTGTAGGGGTGGTAAAATTTCCTAATCCGGTGAAGCCTGTTCCGCTAAAAGTTATTGGATTAGTTAATAGTAAATCCCCTAATCCAGTATTTTTAATCGTGAAGGTTTTAGTGAGACTTCCTCCTAGGGATATCTGACCAAAATTAATGGCTGTTGAAGTTCCATCAATAATATTACTGGTTCCGTCTAAAACTTCTATTTCGGGGGGAGCATATTCAAACGCACCAATATCAACAATACTATTAACAATTCGGTCAAATCCAATGCCTCGTTGGTCGGTTGTTAATCCTGTCGCATTAGTCGTATTTCCGGTATCAATCGCTGGGCTTCCTGCTAACAACGCATGGGTAAAACTTAATCCGCCATTATCTTGTAAAGGGCCTAATTTAGCATCTAAAGGATTGGTGGCTGTTCCGACTAAACTACTGGTGGGAAATGTCGTTTCAACACTGCTATTATCTCCGATTAAATTTCCACCCCCATCTATCCAAGTTCCTCCCGCTATATCGGGATTTTTAAGATCTGTTGATAAATCTTGATTTCCAGCAATTAATGTGTTTTTAAGGGTGGCTGTTCCACCATTTTGAAAAATGGCTCCACCACTATCATAAGATGCATTATTACTCGTATTAGTATCGGCTTTGTTGTTCGTAAAGGTACTATTGGTAACAAATAACTCGCCAATATTATGAATAGCACCGCCACTATCTTCCGCACTATTACCGGAAAAGGTACTATTATTAATAGTAGCGGTACTACTATAGTAAATAAAAATTGCCCCACCGCCATATCCTCCCTCGTCTGTGACGTTGTTATTGGCAAAGGTACTATTATTAACGGTCAGGTTTCCTAGGGTACTACTAACATAAATTGCTCCCCCCCGTTTATCTGCTTCCCCATTTCTGAAGGTGAGATCATTTAGGGTGAGGTTACTATTGGAGGGAACATAAAAGAAACGGAAAGCGGGTGCTGTAGGACTTCGTTCAATCATAGCCCCATTCCCGTTCAGGGTCAGTTTTCCGCCAACGGTTATATCTGTAGGAGTGGGTAAACCGTTAGCATCACTCGCAAAACCATCGGAGGTGTTGTTATCAACCGTTGTTAAGCTGTAGACTGCTTTTGTTAAATTAATAACATCGTCTTCTGGTGTGGTGTTAGCCTTATTAATGGCTGTTTTTAGCTCATCAACGGTACTGGCGTTATAAGTCCCTAATATTGCTGGATAATTAGTAATTTTTTCTTGATCAAATGGAAATGGCGTGGTAATTTTTCCGAAGATGAAATCTAGGTTCCAACTTCCCCCCAAGGGAGTATAACCAACTTTTTGACGTGAAGCCGCGAGGTTAACTCCTAGATAGCGATGAAGACGAGACAGAAACCCCCCGTTATCCGATGCGAGTTCACAACTATAAATTAAAAAATCGGTATTTTCTGTAAAAGTTTGTCGCCAAGTTTTCAGTTGGGGTGCATATTTTTCAATATTATTGATATTGAGGGTAGTATTCCCTAAATGCAGTGTTCCTGAACTTCCATGGGTGACGAGATGAACCGCTTTTAAAGTTTTGTAGCTTGATAAAATATTGGTAATTTGTTGAATTCCATCTTCATCTTTGGAGAGGATAATAAAATCAACATCTTCACCCATTGCGTCTAATAATTGGGGGATATTCGGAACGGATGAATCAATGATCAGTAATATATTGTCTGTGAAGGCTGAACTCAGGTCTAAATTAATGGTACTCATGAGCAATCCTTTATTTTCTATTACCTAAAATAGTTTTGGGTTAGTCTGAATGGGTTGGAAAGTTAGGAGGTTTGTCCAGTGCAAAACTCACCCTTATGACGGAGGAATCCAAAGATTATAGAAGATCACACACCGTTTAGGTGATGCTTGGGAAGGACAATCTCTAGGGATTTTATACAAGCCTTTGGGTTTTGTTAGAAAATATCCCCATTTAAAATTCCTAACTTTAGTATAACTAACTGATTTTTTTTTTTGAGAAGCGTCAAAAATTATTACAAAACTTTACATTTTAAGAAGTAGTAATCCTGTAACGGTGTTCAATTTTATTGATCCAAAACCTCTACATAACTTAGATGACGATTAAGAATACTAGCCAGAGCAAATACTTTCCCGTAATCCTTGACTTTTTTCAGTTTTTCTATTAGAGTTGTTAATATATTTATTGTTTTAAAACATGAGCTACTGCTTTTGATTTTATCAGGTAGTGATGTGTTCTTCAGTTGCGGTTTTTAATTCTTATGGAACTGTCTAAAATGATTGAGATCGGCACGATTGTCGCGGCTCACGGGTTAAGAGGGGAAGTTCGAGTTTATCCCAATTCCGATTTCCCAGAACGGTTTATCGAACCGGGTCAGCGCTGGTTATTACCACCCGGCCAAACCGAACCTAAACCTGTGGAGTTTTTGGGAGGCTATTTAATGCCCAGTAAAGGTATTTATGTCGTTGAAATCGAAGGCATTGAAGATCGAACTCAGGCAGAAGCATTACAAGGTTGTCCGTTGTTGATCACAGAGCAAGATCGTCCCCATTTAGAAGAAGATGAATTTTATGTTTTAGATTTAATTGGCTTGGAAGTATTCGACCAAAGAAAAGCGGAAGTGATTGGAAAAGTCATAGATGTGATTTCGGCTGGAAATGATTTACTGGAAGTGGAGTTACATTCCCCAACCCCAAGCCAAGACACTCTCGTTACTGACCCCCTCCCAGAACAGATTCATCGTAAAACCAAAAAGAAACGTAAACCCAAACTCCTACCCACCGTTTTGATTCCCTTTGTCAAAGAAATCGTTCCAATTGTGGATTTAGAGCAAAAACGGATTGAAATTATTCCCCCGCCTGGATTAATTGAGGAAACAGTTTAAGACCCCTCTGGATGGAACTTTGCTTCCTCATCTGATGCAATCACCATCACCCGTTGAATAAAGTGATAGGTGAAAAATAGCTGATTTCCTATCCTTATTTCCAGAACTGTCTTTCTTGCAACTAACCTAATTTTGAGCAGAACGATACAATGCTGTGTGATAGACTCTAATCTTGCTGTCTGAGATCTTGCCATGACTGACCTAATTAACGATTCATTAGACAATCTACCCCGCGAGGTTAGGGTTAACCAACTTCGCAATTTGATTGAAACCCTGCATATTGCTGATGAAATTGCTACTAAAGGCTACTTAATCAGTAGTTCTGAACTGGCCGATCTCATGGATATTAACGCCAGTGCTGTGACCAGTCGAGGAGATAACTGGGCATGGCGCAATTGGGAAGTATCCAGAGTGCGGCGAGAAGGTAATCAAATTCTCTGGCAATTAGAACGAGTAGACTAACGGTTGGCTAACCGTTGATGGTTTATTATCGAACGCTTATTTAGCGATGTTCTGCCCTGTTATAGCGCTACGCTATAATGGGGCAAAATATTATTTTGATGTCTAAACTTCTGTGTTTTGATGCGATCGCCGTTTTTGTCTAAAAGATTCTGTTAGCAAGTGTCCTATTTTAAAATTCTGTTTTTATGTATTTTCTCTAACACAGGACATAACTTCACAGCGTTAATGACCTTAGCTTGTCCAGCATCACTTAAAAATCCCCTTGAACTGATCAACTCACTAGCATTAAAAGGAAACGCAGCCGTACAATCAACGTAAGAATTATACTTCAGAAAATTATGCTCGCTCGCCATAATTTCTGCCTCACAACATAGCAAATAATCTCTATTCTGAATATAGTTATTAATTTTAGAATTGATCAGAAATCCATAAGGTGAAGGATCAATATAGGCGATTAAAACAAACTTATCCTTGGGACTTGGCTTAGTATGGCGACAAGATTGCACATAAAATATTTCCCACTGTGCTGGCATAAAGTTCTAACCTAGGGGTGTGGATTTTGCAAATGTTCAAGAAGATCTTCGGAATTATCAAAGGTTTTGATGATATCTTCCACATTAATTATATCGTTCTCATCCGCAGATTCCCAGGCGCGATCATGACTTAACTCCGTAAGCTCTGCAAAAGACAAACTTCCATATTTTGTTGCTGAATGTTCTAAACATTCAATATCAGACGCACTCAAAAAATCTTTTTTAGGCTCTCTCAACTTTTTGATGTTATGCTTATCAACTATCTTGAAAGCATGAAGAACCTGTTCAGATATTTCTCGCGAAGGCTGAAAGCTAGGAGACAAATCTCCACGCACTAATTTCAGTAAATCATAAATCTGACTGGGTACAGGGCCATGTTTCATGGCGTAATAGCTATCCCCAAAAATAAATCTTCCATATTTTTCTAAGTGTTCTTTATCTGCAAAATATAAAACTTTAGAAACACGATGAATTGTGGGTTGAACCTTATTCTCTAATAACTCCAAGATGTAAAGAATAGACTCTATTCCTTTCTCAATATTAAAATCAAATTGGTATTCCATAACAGCCTTTTCCTAATTACACCAATAAACAGTATATTTTTTCGGTATTTCTATTATAGCAATACCTAATGAATTTTTAGGTTTTAATTCTTTCCATAGGTTCTCCCCCGCCATTGAATTTGGGTTTGAGTTGCAGATATCCATAATCTTAATACGGCGACCGGATCAGCGAGGGGAGATAACCAAAATACCCAAGGTTGTTTAGCTTGACTGAAATCATAGGATAAGGAAATAGCAGCCGTTAATATCACCCGAAGAAATAGTAAAAAACCGTTTAATCCTAATAACGTTGAGCTTAAAATTCCAGGTAAGGATAAAGTAGAAGCCAAGCAGAAATTAATTAAAAATACAGGTAAGGGTAAAGCTTGAACTGCTAATAAAATGAATAAATCTGACCACAATTGAGTTTTAGAACAAGCATCTTTAAGATCGAGCGATCGCCCCCAACCGTCCCAAGTATCTTTTAAGCCATCATACATTCTAACGGTTAATACATTGGCTCCATCTAAAAACCCCACTTTAAACCCTTTTTTAGCAATATTTCGAGCTAAGGTAACATCATCACAAAAGGAATTTTTAGCACTGGAATATCCCCCAACTTTTTCTAATACTGAACGACGACATAAAAAACATTGACCATTCGCCATGACTCGTTCAGGTTTTTGAGGTGATAAATCCGGTGAACCAAACCGATAAACTAACGTCATTAAGAGGGCAGGTTGTAACCACAATTCCCCTGGATATTTAAGAATAAATTTACAAGATAATGATAATAAATCATATTGATTTGCGATCGCAGTTTTCACCACACTCGCGACTAAACCGGGTTGCGGTAGAGTATCCGCATCAATGCCTAAAATCCATTCACTTTTTTCAGAACTATTTAGAAATCCTGTATTTAAAGCCCAAGGACGACCTACCCAGTCCGACGGTAATGGTTCATCTAAAATTAATCTAAACCTTGGATCAGATTCGGCAAATTTTTTAACAATATCCTGAGTTCCGTCTTGGGAATGGCTATCAACAATTAAGATTTCTCGAACTTCATAACTTTGTCGGGTTAACCCTTCTAAACAAGGGGTAACTCGTGCGGCTTCATTCAAAGTCGGAACCACAATACTAACCGTTCCCAAGAGGTCTAAGGTGGGAGATTCAGGCTGTAAAGGAGGAACTCGAATTGCTCCTTTGAATAACCGAGATAATAAAATTACTGTTGCTGGAATTTGTAGGATTAATATTATCGAAAATAATAAAAACCATAAATTAATATTTGATAAATCAGCCAGGGTTAATAAAATTGGGTGGAACATTAAAAAAATTAGTTTAAATTGAAGTTAAGTTTTTTTGTGTAATGGAATGATAAAGCGATCATGATGTCTTTGTAGGGGCGAGGCGCGCCTCGCCCCTACAAAGAATTGGATTTCTTGAACGTTAAAGTTTACTTAGCAGCCACTTCAACGGGAGAGGGAGTGATATTGTCACTGGGTAATAAACTTTCCATCGTCTCTAAAGAAGGTTTAGCATTCCACCAGAAAATGAACGCAGGAATGACCCCGAATAAAATACTTAAAGCCGTTGGAAAGAGGAAACGAGCATCTAATTCAACAACGGTAATGGCTGCTCCAAAGAAGAAATTAGTCAGATAAACAATCAGGGGTACAGTTAATTGAGAACGAGATAAAGCAATGGGAGTTCGCCGCCATAAAAACGCCCCAACGCTCATAAATACCAAGCCTGTTCCCATCCAACCGACTAAATTTCGATAAGGCATTCCAAAGAATTCACCGACTTCTTGAAATTGCCAAAAGGGAAAAGGAGCTTGACTCATGGCGGGGTCTAATACTAAATCCCAAGCGGTGAGTAATACAGCGCCTAATGCCAAAGCGGCTAATTGACGTCCCCAACGATCTCCCATTGTTAATTTTAAACCTGCACGGGCTAACAAATAGCAGGTTAACCCCATATAAAACCAAGATAACGGAATGGTGAAGGGAACTAACCCTGCAATTTTATAACCTAAACCACTCAAATATTGATAATGACCAAAGGGAAATCCGGTACTGGTTCCTAAGAGTTCACTAGATAAGGATAACAATACCGATGGAATCATAAAGGCTAAGGTTGTTCCTAACCCTAACGTGCGATAGCCATATAAAGCCAGTGTTGCCGCCCCAAACACAATATAGGTTATGCCTCCTGCTGTCATTCCCCAGGAGAACAATTTCATCCCCATCGGAGGTAAATTAGCCACGAGTTCGGGGTTGGGTAGAATCAATAATAACCCAGCTAGTCCAAACAGCGTTGAGACAACGTGAGCCGTGAGGCAAAATCGTTCTGCAATTGACTTGTGCTTCATGGGACTCCTAGAGAAAGTATTAAGATACGCCAAGCGCTCTTCTGAATTTTACAAATCTTTAAATAAGAATATACCCTTTGGTGCTAGATCGGATGGAATCTGACCGTAAGATCCCGATAGCATAAGTTTTGCTAATAGTTTAGGGGAGTAAGCCGTTATTTTTGTAATTAAATTTAACAATTGTAGAAGATCCGGGCTGCGGTAGGATGAAAGTGCAAATCGGACATTTACAAGGGGAAGTGGTGTAATGGCAGCAGGTTTGAGCCTAGTAACAACAGCCGCATTCGTTTTACTGGGTTTAGGAACATTAGCCCTAGAAATTCAATATCGTCTGCGTCCGGGGAATAAACTAGAACTAACTCAAGGAGAGTGGAACCTGGATTTATCCGACTCCACCCATTATGTGTTGAGGGGGGAAATGGAATTCCGTAATCTCACCCCCAACCTAGAGATTATGTTACCGGAAGTTACGGCTCAACTTAACCTACTCTCTAAAGCGAGTTTAGACGGTATTAAACACACAATTAAAGTGATTCCTGCCCATCTGGATGCTCCCAGCCGAGAGGATAATTATTGGTTTGGGTATATTGTTAAAGTCAAAAAAACCACCCGGATTAAAGTCTTAGTCGAAATTGAAGGACAAGACCTCAGTGCTTTACAATCCGCTTGGGTAACAGTAAATTATATTACCTACGGGCCAGAAGGACGCATCCCCAAAGTTCGTCACGTTGTCCTTCCCCTCAAATATCCCGATCCGACCCTAGCCCCCAATAAACGAATTATTGAAGGGATAGCCGAAGTTTACCCCATCCGTACCCATTTATTAACCCATATTGATCATCCCGTTGAGGTGATTAAAAAATATGTACTTCCCCATGCTCAACCGGGGGATATTGTTACCTTGGGAGAAACCCCTGTTGCGTTAATGCAAGGGCGATTTTTCCACCCCACCCAAATTAAACCCGGATGGGTTGCTAAACGGGTTTGTTATTTCTTTATGCCCACCTCTAGTTTAGCTACCGCCTGCGGAATGCAAACCCTCGTGGATGTTGTCGGGCCAGCACGAGTTTTATTTGCTATTGTGGTAGGAACCGTAGCCAAACTTTTAGGCAAACCCGGAGTATTTTATCAATTAGCCGGAGAACAAGCTCGACTGATTGACGATGTAACCGGAACTTTGCCACCCTATGATCAATTTATTGTCCTAGGGCCAGATGATCCCCAAAATGTAGTCAATACCCTACAACAAGAAACAGGGTTAGGGGCGGCAATAGTAGACGTGAACGATTTAAAAGCCGTTAAAATATTAGCAGCAAGCCCCGGTCTTTCTACGGCTTTGATCCAGAAAGCCTTAAGGAGTAATCCTGCTGGAAATGCCGATGAGCAAACCCCCCTGGTGCTAATTCGCCCTTTATAAAATCCGTAGGGGCGGGGTCTCCCCGCCCTGAGTCAGTAATCAGTGTCAGAACCTTAATTTAAAACTATTTTGGAGGAAATTAAAGTTAAAAAACTAACTCCTGTCAGTCCCTTGATATCAGGATTTTAACTTTAAAATTTTTAAGTTATTTAAGTCTAATAGCACCTATTTCGCCATTAAAAACCTAGCCTAAAGGTGAATTAAAAGCCTATTCCAGAAGGCTCAAAATTAATTTTTACTGATAACTGAGTTTGGGCGGGAAGACCCCGCCCCTACGGATAACTGATCCTTTACCTGACTTGAACCCATGAATTTATTTCTATCCCAAAATCAAAATCAATTTAATATTCGCCCATTTCAATACCGCGATTTAGAAGCCATTGAACAGCTATATCGCCAAGCCAATGATCAAGCTAATTCTGATACAGGCTTAACCCAGGAGTTAGAACAATTGCGACGTTGGTATGGGTTGCTCAAATTTTTAAGTTGGTTTCCCAACCCCTGCCAAAACCTGTTTAACGCCTATATTGCGGAACAATTTGGTCAACTCTTAGGGATGATTAAAGTGTCTCCCTTCAACACCAGTCGCAGTACCTGGCGCATTGAACGCATCTTTGTAGATCGGTTAAACAATCAAAGTAGTATTGGTTCACAACTATTACGCTATTGCTTTGAAACGTTGTGGGAAGCGCGAACCTGGCTATTAGAAGTCAATGTTAATGATAGCGGTTTGATGGCCCTGTATCGACAAAATGGATTTCAACCCTTAGCTCACATGACCTATTGGGTTGTGGAGCCGGAACTCCTACAAACCTTAGCCACCACTCAACCTGATTTACCCAACCTTCTCCCGGTCAGCAATGCAGATGCTCAACTGCTGTATCAACTTGATACCGTTTCCATGCCTCCCCTGCTGCGACAGGTCTTTGATCGGCACATTTTAGATTTTAAAACCAGCTTTATCCAAGCCGTTGTGGATGCTATCAAACAATGGTTGAGCCATAGCGAACAAGTCAGTGGCTATGTATTTGAACCCCAACGTAAAGCAGCCATTGGTTATTTCCAAGTGCAGTTATCCCGTGATGGCTGTCAGCCGCACGTTGCGGAGTTAACGGTTCATCCCGCCTATACCTGGCTTTACCCCGAACTGTTATCCCAGATGGCCCATTTAGCCCAGGAATTTGGCCCCCAGTCCCTGAGATTGGCATCCGCCGACTATCAACCCGAACGAGAAGCCTATTTAGAAAAAATAGGAGCACAACGGGTAGAACATACTTTGTTAATGTCTCGCTCTGTTTGGCATAAATTACGCGAGTCAAAATCTTCCTTAGAGGGGTTGCAATTATCGGATGTGTTACCCAGTTGGCAACCCGCCCATAAACCTGTACCCACCCGAATGTCCTGGTTAGGGCCAACAATTCAACATCCTTCCTCGGCTCAAAAATCCTCTGTTGGGGATGGGATTTCAGAAGGGACAGAATTAGATGCTAAAAATTTAACTCAGAAGCCTTCAGATGTACCGTCTGATCCCCGTGAATAATGGAACAACAGACAAAATCTGCTTTTATTTCCGCTTTGGGATTAGATATTGGCCGTAAACGCATTGGCGTCGCAGGCTGTGACGGCACAGGCTTAATTGCCACTGGACTCACCACTATCCTGCGGCGTTCTTTTTCTCAAGATGTTGAACAATTTCAAGAACTGGTACAGCAACGACAGGTACAAGTTTTAGTGGTGGGTTTACCTTACCATCTGAATGGTTCCTTGGGATCTCAAGCCAAACAAGTCCAAAACTATGCTCAACGGTTAGCGAATGCCTTGAAGTTACCCCTAGAGTACATCGATGAACGGCTAACATCCTACCAAGCCGAACAACTGATGATTTCAGAAAATATTTCTCCCTCTCGCAACAAAAGCCTGATTGACCGTAAGGCCGCCTCCCTGATTTTACAACAATGGTTAGACCAGAGGAGGACAAGGGGACACGGGGATGAGGGGACACGGGGAGAAG
>NZ_JADEWU010000124.1:0-11717 GCF_015207485.1 Planktothrix mougeotii LEGE 06226 | reverse complement strand
GGAGACAAGGGGACAAGGGGACAAGGGGACAAGGAGACAAGGGGACAAGGGGGGAAGAGGAGAAATAGGAGAAATAATAGATGCTCCTTCGGTGAAACTCGAAACCTGTTAATAGCCAACAGCTAACGGTCTACAAATTTCTATGCCTTGGATTACGATTAAAACAACAGCCCTGCGATGGGAAGCAGATCTGATGCAGCAAGTCTTAGAAGCGCAGGATATTCCCACACGGATGATTGACTTGGGGGTGTGTTCTTCCCTGGGAATGGGTAGCCCCATAGGATTGCAAGTTTTAGCAGAACATCAATGGGCAGCCTTGCTGTTATTAAGTCCTATTGAGGAAGAATTAGAATCTGTAGATTAACGTGATTGATATGATGTAGATCGTTCTATTATAGAAAAGATTTAAAATTTAATCCTGGGGCCAACGGGAATCCCCCAATTTCCAAACGCCTCATTTTTTAAATTAGAAACTGAAAGGTCAAAACAATCTTTAATGTCTCTATTTGATTGGTTCGCAAATCGGCGCAAATCATTACCGAGCAGTCCTGAACCCCAGGAACGGGAAATTGCTGATGGGTTATGGGTTAAGTGCGAACAGTGCCATGCTTTAACGTATGCCAAAGACCTACAAGCCAATAATATGGTTTGTTTGGAATGTAGTCACCATTTCCAAGTGCATAGCGATGAACGCATTCAGCAACTGATTGATCCCAATACCTGGATGCCCCTAGATGCTGAAATGTGTGCCGTTGATCCCCTGAAATTCCGCGATCGCAAATCCTATAGTGATCGACTGCGGGAAACACGGGAAAAAACCGGGTTATGCGATGCCGTACAAACGGGGGTTGGGTTACTGGATGGAGAACCCGTTGCCCTCGGTGTGATGGATTTCCGGTTTATGGGTGGGAGTATGGGCTCTGTGGTGGGAGAGAAACTCACTCGCCTAATTGAACACGGTACCAGAGAACGCTATCCCGTGATCATTATCTGTGCATCGGGTGGGGCACGGATGCAGGAAGGAATGTTGAGCTTGATGCAAATGGCTAAAATCTCGGCTGCGTTGCATCGACATCAAGACTCCCGACTCCTGTATATTCCGGTTCTCACCCATCCGACCACGGGCGGGGTGACGGCCAGTTTTGCCATGTTAGGGGATATGATTTTAGCCGAACCTAAAGCCACGATTGGTTTTGCGGGAAGACGAGTCATCGAACAAACCCTGCGGGAAAAGTTACCCGATGACTTCCAAACCTCGGAATACTTATTGTCTTATGGGTTTGTCGATGCCATTGTCCCCCGGACTCAACTGAAGAAAACCCTGGCTCAACTGATTCGTCTCCATCGTCCTCCCCAAAATACGGGCTCTTTTTCCCACTGTCCAGAAGTTAAAACTTTCCCATCCCCCCATCCTGAAGTAGACCTATCCCACGAAATCTCACCATCGAAGTCTGTATAAGAGTTTGACGGTGATTCAGGGTAGGAAGACGGGTTTGGGCTCTAGGATAGGGAGGAACAGACAGTCAATACCCCGGAAAGAAAATTGGCTGTTTCCAGAGATACCAAACGTTCCTATAATTTTTGATCAAGACCTGTCGGCAACTAGACTCATGGGTTTTGCAGACCTGTCAATAACAGAAATAGCAGAGGATTACAATCTCTCAGTTGAGGCTGTACTCAAGCTGTGCGATCAGTTGGGCATTTCATATCAACATCCTCAAACCCGCTTGGCGCTTGAGGATGCTAAAGCTTTGATGTCCTACATCAGAACTTTAGGCCAGTCGTCCGAGTTCACCGAGTTTGATCAACCTTAATCAGGTATGGAAACCAGCATCTGTGAAATTATATTTCGCAGACGCTCAAAAAAGGTAAATAACAATAGACGATTGACAAATAATGATCAGCCCATGACCGGGATCAGGTACATTGAACATCTGAACCGAAACTGAACTGACTTCTGAAGAGCGGATAAAGCCAAGACGGTATTAAGCCTTCAATAACTAACTTAGCTATAAGGAGAACCATGCTCAAAAGATACTTTTGGCTGGCTGTAGCCACTGTATTTTTCACCTTTCAACTGTTTGTCAACCAAGCCAGTGCGGTAAAATTGACCAAGGAACTTCGGACTTTACCTCTGAATGACCAAGGCGAAACCGTTGTCCTGACTGAAAAGCAACTGAGCAAAGGTAAAAGCGTATTCAATAAGGCTTGTGCCTCATGTCATGCTTTAGGAATGACTAAGACAAATCCTGATATTAACCTCAGTCCTGCAACCTTAGCCGGTGCGTCTCCCTCCCGCGATAATATTGAGGCTCTGATCGCATTTATTAAAAATCCCACAACCTATGACGGGTTGGAGGAAATTTCAGAAACACATCCCAGCACCAAGAGTTCAGATATTTTCGTTACGATGCGAAATCTGAAAGATAAGGATTTATACAATCTAGCTGGATATCTGTTATTAGAACCCAAAGTTCGCCCTGAACAGTGGGGTGGTGGAAAATACCTCCGCTAATATCAGTTAAAACCTCATAATTTTAGACTTTAGGTTTTAGGTTTTTGATGATACTGGTGTTTGGTTTTTTCCGCCTCAGCGTTGAGAAACCGACACGGAATCATCTTCAATCTAAGATCTAAAGTCTAAAATTTTAGAAGGATGTTGAACTCAACAGAGGAAATACATTATTCATGGGATATTCTAAGCTTTTTGTGCATTTTTTATTGACTATTCTGATTTTAGGGATAAGCTTATTTAGCTGGAGTTTACCGACCCAAGCCGCCTCAATTGATCCCTTTATTCGGCGTTATTTTGAAGTGAGTCAACCTGTTGAAATTCCGGTGGATGGAAAAGGTAATACTCGTCAATTTTCCGGGGACGACCTCACCCAAGGTAAGGCTTTATTTGAGCAAAATTGTGTTAATTGTCATGTTGGGGGCGTTACTTTACAATATCCCAGCCTATCCCTTTCTTTAGAAGCGTTGAAAGGGGCAACTCCTAGCCGTGATAATCTTAATAATTTAGTCGCTTATTTTAGAAATCCCGTCAGCTACGATGGTACAGATTATAACTATTGGTGTCGGGAAGTGTCTGAAAATTGGATGTCAACGGATGAAGCAGAAAAAATGGCTGCTTATTTGTTAAGGGCGGCGGCAAAAGTTCCCTATTGGGGCGTTCAACAAAATCAACAAACGCCTTCTTTTTGACCTTGAATAAACGGATGGGTAGTCTCTTGTTCATTATATACTCAACAAAAAACTACCCAGAATTGATCATAAATTCAGAAATTAGAGTAATCAAACTCTAATTATTTTGTTAACACAATTTGACCCGTCATTCCTGCGCCACGGTGGGGTTCACAGTAGTAGGAATAAACGCCAGCAGGCATATCATCGGTGAAAGCAATTTCAAAGGATTCACCGGGACTGAACAGGGATTTCTTATGAGAAAGCTTTTCAGCAACGCCAGCATCAGGAGATTTACCTTTATCAAAAACCATGTTATGGGGAGGAAGTTTGTTATTGACAAACTTAATAGTGTCGCCCGGTTTTACGGTTAATTTGCTAGGAACAAATTGTAACAATCCGCTATCAGCACCCATTTTAACTGAATAGGTTTCTGCGGAGGCTGAAGAAGCACCGAAAACAAATGTGCTCATCATTAAAAAGGCCACAGACAGCACTAAAGCGACCCGCTTGGACACTGAAACAATCCGATTCATAACTTGCCTCTAGAAAATATAACTTTCTAAGCTCTCTGGAACATCTTACCACGAACTATGACAATCTGTCGTACTAATCGATGACCTTGGCAAATGGCTAACACAAGAAATACACGGGAAACTTGGTAGCCTCGTCTATAAGCGAGCGAGGCGGAAAAGTGACTCGGCGGATTTATCCGCATTCAATTAATGGTGATGTGGATCTTCAATATATTTTTGGATAGTTGTCGCACTGACATTACCTGCGGTGCTGAAAAAATAACTCTTGCTCCATAAACTAGGTAACTTGAGTAACTCAGGAAATTCCTTGCGGAGAATATTAGAAGCCCTACCTTTTAAAAACTTAACAACTAAATGGATTGGCATCGTAGGAGGAAACTCAATAAATAGATGGACATGATCAGGAGCTATCTCACAAGCCCGAATATTCCATCCTTTCTCCGTTGCTAAATCTTGCCAAACTTGATAAAGCCTGTTCCGAATATCACCTTTGAGAACAGGCTTTCTTCGTTTTGGGACAAAGACTAAATGGACAATGGCTAATCCAACAGAGTGGTTATAGTGCTGATACTCAAAACTTTTCTTTCTCATGGTTAATTTTAGATTTCTGATCTATAATGTCGATAAGTATACAAAAAACGACAAAGTATGTATGGAGGCAACATTGGGATTAAATCTCAATGGAGTCAGTAGAAGCGCATTGACTACGCCTTTAAGAATCCCTTTGTGGAACTCTTAAGAATCCTCGTCGCTTGATTCGCGAGGAGTGTCAAATCTGTCACAATTTTCAACAATCACAGTTATAATTCAATGTCCTATTCTCAAACATGGCCAAAAAGCAAAAATTTCCTTACCTGTTAGGCTCTAAGTGGACAGCCAATCAAGAAACTTGGGGGTGGCGACATTTTCAAGTTGTTAACCGGAAAAATCAAGGAAAATGGGTCTTTGCTGAATTGGTAGCCTCTTGTGATCCAACGGTCAGATTTTGGTTAAATGCTCAACAACTTAAAGATCGTTCTCTTTGGCAACCGGGATGGCAATCTACACAGGAACTTGAAGAGATTGAATCACTCTAAAACATTAACCATCCTGAACTCTAGCTGTCCTCTTGTTAAGATTGTCTCATGAATGCTCCCCACCTGCAAACGACCCTGGAACTGTTGCAACAAGCAACTCAACAGCTACAATATTTATTACAGAATCCGGTTTCACAAGATCAGAACCGAGAAATGATCCAGGAAATTGAAACCCAATTAACTCAAGCTTTAATCACGTTAAAGACAACGGTTAATCCGCCTAATTTGGATCATATTCCTCCTCAGCTTTTACAACAAATTCAAGCTTTGGGATTACCTATAGAAAGCCTTGATATTCAGTTGGCTTTATCTAGCCATCATTTGAGTCAAATTATCGCAATTGTAACGGAAATTCAGAATAAATCTGAACAAATTAGAAACAGACGAGATTATTTTTTAGATCGTCTTCCTCGAATGCCAATTGAGAAATTAGGCCCTAGAGTTCCCCTGGTCACCGCCAAGGATTTTCTTCCTGAATATGAACCTTTACCGAAAGATCAACGAGAACAATTAAGGGTAAAATATAATATTGATAAATTAATTCAAAAACGACAACAATCTCGATCTTCCTTGTTTGACAAAATTAAACAAGCTGAATCGTTGATTGCTTCCCAGGCTAAACCCTTAGAAAATGCGCCAGAATTTGAAGAAGATTTACCCTTTTAATCAGGAATTAAAGATTCTTTCCTTTCAACGTTACAATAGAATCCTATCCCCTATTTTTCTAAAGGATTAAAAAATGTCTCAACCCAGTGCTAAACATCCCTCAACTCCCGATGAATCTTCTCAGTCTGGTGACGCTTTAGAAATTGTTAGTATTGGTATTCCTGAATCTCCAGCAGACACTTCAAATCAAGAAGGTTTATCTCCAGATAAACTTAATCAAATTGCTAACAAAATTAACGCGGATTTTCAAGAAAATAAAGATCCAAACTGGCGAGTTGAAACCAATTGGGATGAAACTAAAGTTAAGGTTGATTTAGATTAAAAACCGTCAGGTAATTTAGGGAATGTGAGCTATCAGAAACCGGGTTTCTCAATAGATGTTAATTAGAGATAACCAACTTTAATCAGAAACCGGGTTTCTTGAATTCCTGAAAATTAAACTGCGATCGCTATCAGAAACCGGGTTTCTCAATAGATGTTAATTAGAGATAACCAACTTTAATCAGAAACCCGGTTTCTTGAATTGAAAATTAAACTGCGATCGCTATCAGAAACCGGGTTTCTCAATAGATGTTAATTAGAGATAACCAACTTTAATCAGAAACCCGGTTTCTTGAATTCCTGAAAATTAAACTGCGATCGCTATCAGAAACCGGGTTTCTCAATAGATGTTAATTAGAGATAACTAACTTTAATCAGAAACCCGGTTTCTTGAATTGCTGAAAATTAAACTGCGATCGCTATCAGAAACCGGGTTTCTCAATAGATGTTAATTAGAGATAACTAACTTTAATCAGAAACCCGGTTTCTTGAATTGCTGAAAATTAAACTAAAATTCCTGTCGCAACTGTGATGACACTTCCCCCAACTTCAACTTGAATTAAATCTCCTATTTTTTGAGATTTTAATAACAGTAAAGAAGGGCGATCAATTTCATATCCTTGCTCAACTCGAATATTAACTTGATCAGAACCAAAATAATCATAATTTGAGAGATATCCCGCTAAACAACCATTAGCACTTCCCGTTGCTGGATCTTCAGGAACACCCAACGCAGGTGCAAACATTCTTGCACAAATCTGATTATTGGGGTGATAAGTTTCAGGACAAAAGATAAAGATTTCTTTTGCTGTTGTTGTTTGAATAAACTCCCTATACCGTTCAAAATTCACCTCAGATCTTTTTAACGCAGATAGGGTTTTTAACGGAACAATAATAAACGGAATTCCCGTAGAAACAACTTGAATAGGATAGCGATCATCAAAATCTGTTTCTTCCAAATCTAATACCGATGCTAATACATCTCGATCATAAGTTTGCCTGAATTCCGGGGAATTTTGTCGCATCCAAAGGATTTGTTTTCCCTCATCTGAGGTTTTCCATGTCACCGGAATTTGACCAACAGCTAAATTTAAAATCACTTGTTCAACGGAGGTTTTAATGATATCCTGTTGAATGATATAAGCCGTTCCTAATGTAGGATGACCCGCAAAAGGTAACTCCCGTTTAGGAGTAAAAATTCGCACGGGATAACCCCCATTAGTGGTTTCAGAAGCACCAATAAATGTTGTTTCTGAATAATTCATTTCTTGGGCAATTTTGAGCATTTCTCCATCGGATAATAACTCAACTCCTTCACCCCAAATCACGGCTAATTGATTCCCAGAATATTTCGTTTCCGCAAAAACATCAACAATTGAAAATTTCATAAGATTTGTAATATGAATTTTACGATCAAACTCTTTCACTGATAACTGATAACTGATAACTGATAACTGATAACTGATTATTTCCTTTCATTCCAGGTTTTTTCGGCATCTGCGATCGCTTGATCAACAGTTTTTTGATTTAACATTGCAGCTTGTAGATTATCATAAATGATTTTTTGCAACTGTTTAATATCTTTCTGAGGGGGAATCAAAACCTGGGCATTTTCAAGCTCTTTTGCACTCACTAAACGCGCTTGATCTGCTGCTGTGGGATTAGCAGGAAGGGTGGTAAAATAACTATCTTTGAGAGACTCTCGAATAGAAGGTAACACATTTGCAGCTTTAGCAAAGGCGAGTTGATTAACATTATTGGTAACAAACAATGCAAACTTTAAAGCAGGTTCAGGAACATCTGTTGATTTCGGAATTACTAAATTCATGACAGCAACAGTTGTTTTCTTTGTATCCCCAGTAATTTGAGGTGCTGGAATAGAAACTTGAGCAACGGTGGGTGCATTTTGACTAATGGCTTTTAAAAATTGTGGCCCTGATGTTAATAAAGCAATGTCTCCGGCTTGATATAATTCAATAGCACGGCGATGTCCTTGGGTTAAAACTTCTTTTGGAAGTAGATCTTTTTGATATAAATCCACCCAATATTGAAAAGCAGCTTTCCCTTGGGGGGTATTAAAAGCGGCTTTCCCTTTATTATCCAGTAATTCTGCTCCCATTTGAACTAAAGATTGTAAAACTTGAGCCGAATCTTCAGGAACAAAAGACACAAAAACCGCATATTTTCCTGTTTTTTCTTTGACTTTTTGGGCGACTTGTGCTAGTTCGGAATAGGTTTTTGGCGGTTGAGTGACTCCCGCTTGTTGTAGAAGTTGTTGATTATAAATTGTAATTTGAGTGGTTAAATACCAAGGAATCCCAAAGGTTACGGTTTGACATTGATTATTGGGGCAAACTTCTATTTTATTGGCTTGCCAAATATTGGGTAAATATTGAGATTGAACACTTTCAGGAACGGTTTCATTGAGATTTAACCAAGCATTTCGTCCGGCTAATAAAGCAGCAAAATCAGGATTTAAGTTAATGACATCGGCGGCGGTTTTGGCAGCAACGGAGGCTAAAACTTTACTTTCCATCGCTGACCAAGGAACATCAACCCACTTCACTGTTAACCCTGGATTTTCTGTTTCAAAATTAACAATCAGTTGATTAAAATAATCGGTAAATTGCGGTTGGAGTTGCATTGTCCAAAATTCAATTTCTTGCTTCCCGTTTTGAGATGTTGGGGATGAAGTGGAGCAACTGACACCCCAACTTAAAAATAAACCTAAAACTAATAACAAACCAAACCGTTTCCAAGACTTCAATTGTTTCATTTTATTGAGAACTTCACTAAGGGGGCTAAATTTCGTTAAACTAGATACCAGTAAATCAGAACAGAGGGGAAAGGTCAAAGATCAGCCGTTGGTATCAACTCCTAACGGGAGATGTTTACTTTGATCTAAGAAAACATAAATTGAACCTAAACGGATCGATTTTTAGAAAAAAAATAATAATAAAACTCGGACAGTGAGGACGAACAGACAAGGTAAGATGGGGAGATCTAATATCTCTGTGTCCCAGAATCGGAAATTTTAACGTTCTGGGTACAGGTCAGCTAAAATACGGAATCGATCAATAAAACGACAACTATGGTTAGTTTCTTAAAAGGACTCTTTTCTAAGCGTAAGCCGGGAGTGGGAATTGAGTTAGCCACAGAACGAATTAATCTGGTGGAAATGCGGAAAAAAGGTCAGCAATTACAGCTAGTCACCTTGGCTACAATTCCAGTTCCCGAAGGCGTTGTTCAAGATGGCCAAATTGTAGATACTCCAGCAATGGCAGAGTTAATTCAGGCGGCAATTACCGATAATAATATTAAAGCCAAAACCGTGGGTACATCTATCCCCGGACGGGAAGCGGTAACGCGGATTATTCCGGTTCCGGCTGACCTCAGTGATGATGAACTTAAAGACTATATGAACGCAGAAGCGGGATTATATTTACCATTTCCCAGGGAAGAAGCCGATGTAGATTATCAAAAATTAGGGCGATTTGTCGATGAAGATGGCATCGAAAAAGTCCAAGTTTTATTAGTTGCTGCTCGTAAAGAAGTCACCGATACTTATGTTGAAACTTTTGCTCAAGCGGGTTTAAAGGTTACGGTTTTAGAGGTGAGTAATTTTTCTTTAATTCGTACCTTAAAAAATCAATTAGAGCAGTTTTCCTCCACCGAAGCTGCTATTATTGCCGATATTGAATTTGATAGCACTGAATTAGCGATTGTTGTGGATGGAATTCCTCAATTTAATCGCACCATTCCCATCGGATTATATCAAGTTCAAAGTGCCTTAAACAGTGCCATGAATTTACCTCCTTCGAGGGATGTCAGTGAACTCCAGGCCATGACCCTTCCGGTGACTGATACAATGGGAGCATTAAACGATCCCAATCCGGGGACGAATGCCATCATTAAGGTTTTTGCTGAATTAGCCGATGAACTGCGTCGCTCCGTTGATTTTTATATTAATCAAAGTGACGGCCTGGAAATGGCACAATTATTGTTAATGGGGCCAGGAGCCGCCATTGGACAACTGGATGAGTTTTTCATGCAACGGTTAGCAATGCCTGCGACGCAAGTTGATCCCATTGAATCCCTCTCTATTGCCTTTGAACGGGAAATTCCCCCAGAACAACGTGCTAGTTTAGGAGTGGCATTAGGTTTAGGAATGCGGATGCTCTAAACCCTGATCAGTGAGCCATCAACCGTCAACCGTCAACCGTCAACCGCCAACGGATTATGTATAACTTAGATATCAACTTTTTGAATGATCGACCTGATCTATTAGAACGAGAAGTTCGACGACAGGATGCTCCCACCCAAAATATTGACCAGACTCCAATTTTAATCGGTGCTGGGGTCGCTTTAGCTCTGAATGCCATTGTCGGAGGAGCTTGGTTTATTTTTCATCAACAAAATACTGACCTAACTAAAGAACGTGATGCTCTGGTTGCTACATTAGGACAAAAAACGTCGGAGGTGGAAGCTTTAGATAAAATTAATGCAGAAACCGCTCAAGCGAATAAAGAAGCCGATGCCTTAGCGACGGTATTTAATCAAATCAAACCCTGGTCAGCACTTACCCTAGAATTAGGGGAATTGATGCAAGTCGCCGGGGTGAGAATTCTCAATATTGAACAGACCGAACCCGACGCAGCTACAGTCGCCGCCCCTGCTCCATCTCCCAGTCCCGCAGCAGATCAAGCCGCCGCCCCTCCACCGGAACCCAAAACGGCTCAATTAAAAATTTCAGGAGTAGCAAATACTTACACTCAAATTAATGATTTTGTCTTATTACTCAATCAATCTCCCTTTTTTAATGGGGAAAAAACAAAATTAATTGAGGCTAAATTAGAAGACAACTCAACTCAATTAGTCGCTAAATCCCCGGATGCAGATAGTGGTACTAGCAAACCTCAGTTACAACCTGTAGTCAAGTATACGATTGAAACCTACCTCAGTCTAGCAACCGCCTCGGAGTTGTTACCGCAACTGCAAAAAAATGGGGCGTTAGGATTGGTTAATCGGATTAAAACCCTTGAGGAAAAAGGAGTGATTAAAAAATGACCGTAGCCAATGAATTTATTCAAGATGTTGACGGTGAAGGCGGTGGGCCAGTCCTATTTGGTATTGCCTTAACACCTAAAATCATGGGAATTGCTGCCGGAGTTGTGGGGGCAATTCTAGCAGGGTTCTTAATTTATCAATTCCTTCTTCCCACCTTAGCGGAAGGTCAAGCTTTACGGGAGGAAATTAAAACCAAACAAGATGAAATTGAGAAACAAGATCAGCGTTTGCGGGAACGGGCTAAAGCCGAAAAAGAGTTAGCAGATGCTAAAGTTCGTCGATCTACTGTTACCGCTTTATTTGCCGATGAAACCAGTTTAGAAACCCTGTTATTTGATCTTAACGAACAGATTAATAAAATTAATGCGGGGATCGTTGATGATAGCAAGAAAGCTAAACTTTCCCTGTTTACTCCCATTGCATTAGAAAAGCCAGATGCTGATATTGTCAGGGATGGCAGCTTAGGCCCCGATGTCAATGAGAAACTCAGAAGACGGACTTATAAAGTGGAGTTTGAAGGCAGTTTTGATCAAACCTTAAAGTTTTTAGCTTCCTTGGAACGGTTACAACCTTTGTTAGTAGTAAAAGGTTTAAAATCTTCCTTGAAGGATCAAACTCAAACCATTGAGGGAGAATATCGACAAGGGAAATTTGTTCCCTCGGTCAATCAACCCCAACGACGGTTAAAAACAGCCTTTGAATTACAAGTCTTACTTCCTTTGAGTCCAGAACAAGCTAAAGCCGCTGTCGAAGCTGCTAAACCTGCCGAAACTCCGGCTGAATCGCCAAAATAGTTGGAATTTTGGCCTAAGTTGGTATATGGTAACAGGATAGCGGAAGATGAGGGGACAAGGGGACGGGGGGACAA
>NZ_JADEWU010000123.1:0-11762 GCF_015207485.1 Planktothrix mougeotii LEGE 06226 | reverse complement strand
TAGTTATTTAACCTCACATCAGAAGTTATTTGGCTTGGTCAAATCCACCCGAAAACGACATCGAGTTCTCGATGCTCTTACACAGCAGGTTTGGGGCGATCGCTCCTTAAGTTGACACCAATGGGTTCTCCCGCCCATAATCAGTCATCATTTTCTAAGCTTTAGTTAACAGTTAACAACAATTAATTCTTAACTCTTCCACTGATAACTGATAACTGATAACTGATAACTGATAACTGATAACTGATAACTGATAACTGATTTACTCTTTTTCAGTTGCTAAAGACACAGAAGCGGGTTTGCGATCGCGCCACCAGGCTAACATTGTGCTGGCAATAAAAATACTCGAATAAGCTCCAGCAACGAAACCTACTAATAAGGCTAAGGCAAAATATTTCAGAGTTTCACCCCCAAATAGAAAAATACAAATTAAAGGCAATAGAGTGGTTAATGTGGTGTTAATAGAGCGGGTTAAGGTTTGTTCGACAGCATTATCCACCACTTGATTAATATGAAGATCGGGGTTGCGAGCAATCACTTCCCGAACTCGGTCATAAATCACCACCGTATCATTAACAGAAAAGCCTACAATTGTTAATAGGGCTACCAAGAATAAACTATCAACTTCTACACCCAAAAATAACCCTAAAATTGAGAAAATTCCAAGGGTCACTAAAACATCATGAAATAAGGCAACAAAAGCAAAAAAGGCATAGTCTAACTTAAACCGAAAGGTTAAATAAACCGTAATTCCGGCAAATGCCAATAATAAAGCCGTTAATCCCGATATGAAAATTTGACGGCCAATGGTAGGGCCTACGGTATCAATTTGAGTTCCTTTCGGATCAAAGGCTCCGATTTTTTGACTTAAGGCATTTTGCAAGTTTGAACGTTCTTCAACATTCAAACTTTTGGTGCGAATCGAAACAATTTGCTTATCGTTTTTACCCGCATCTTTATCTAACAATTGAATAGAACTATTTCCTAAACCTTGACTCGTTAAAACGTCCCGAACCTCAGTCAGATCAATCGGGCCGTTACAATTATTAGGAACAGAACAATCGAGTTCTAACTGAAGGCGAGTTCCTCCCACAAAATCTAACGCCGGACGTAAGGGAGCACCAATATCGGGGCGAGTCCAAGAAATCGCCATCGCAATGATTCCAGCCAGAATAATCGCAGCAGAAATCCCCCACCATAAATTGCGTTGTTTAATAACACTAAAAGCCATAAATTAGTTAACGGTTGACGGTTGACTGTAATCAGTTATCAGTTATCAGTTATCAGTTATCAGTTATCAGTTATCAGTTTATAGCTAGTCGTTAATCATTGTTTACTAAAAACTAGCAGACCAAAAACTGATTACTGATTATTAATTACTGACCAAAGATTTTTTTAAATTTGGGCAGAATAATTCGGGTTTTCTTAACTCTGGAAAATCAAGAACGAGGAAGAGAAAACTGCGGCTACAAGTAATCGCCGTAAACATACTCACCGCTACCCCTAATCCTAATGTTAAGGCAAATCCTTTCACTAATCCTGTGCCTAACCAAAATAGGGCAACACAAGCAATAACCGTAGTTACATTACCATCTAAAATGCTACTAAAAGCACGATAAAAACCGGATTCCACAGAACGATATAGGGTTTTCCCCGCTCTCAATTCTTCACGAGTTCGTTCAAAAATTAGAACGTTCGCATCCACTGCCATCCCAATACTAAGAATAAAACCTGCAATTCCCGGTAACGTTAAAGTCACACCCAATAAATCAAATAGGGCTAAACTTAATAACGCATAAATTAATAACGAAAAATCCGCTATTAATCCAGGTAATCGATAATAAACGATCATGAAAATCAGGACTAAAATTAAACCCGTTACCCCAGCATAAACACTCTTGTTAATACTATCTCGTCCTAATGTAGCCCCAACGGTTCTATTTTCCACAATTTCCACGGGAACAGGTAAAGCCCCACCGCGTAATTGTACCGCTAAAGCATTCGCTTCTTCGGCGGTAAATCGTCCGGTAATCACGGCTCGACCTCCGGTAATTCCCGTATCGGCAAATTCTACAGGAACCGACGGGGAGCTTAATAAATTATTATCGAGAAAAATCCCAATGGTTCGCCCAGTTCCCGCTAAATTTTTAGTGAGTTCGGCGAAGTTGTCCCCCCCTTCAGAACTAAACACTAAACCAATATTCCAGTTTCCCCCCCCTTGGACAGGTTCAGGATAGGCATCTTTTAAATCTTGTCCTCTTAAAACCGGACTATTATAGAGTTGAGCGATCGCTGCATTACTCTGATTCAAAGATTCAATTGCTTTCGCTAAAGCTTGAGAATCTCCCTTTTTCTTAGCCTCTTCAATTTGTTGTTTAATTCCTTGTTGAACTTGCAATTCCACCCCAAGTTGTTGTTCAGTTCCGGTTTTTTGTTCTCGGAAGTCTAATTGCGCCGTTCCTCCTAAAACTCGTTCTGCTTCTTCCGGGTTATTAACCCCCGGTAACTGTACAACAATTTGATCTTGTCCAACGGTTTGTACTAAAGCTTCCGATACTCCCAGTTCATTGACCCGGTTATCAATCACACTTTGAACGGACGTTAGAACCCGTTCATCAATGATTGGAACCGCTTCTGAAGGCTTCAATTGAATGGTAAGTTGAGAACCTCCCCGTAGGTCTAAACCTAATCGTAAAGGAACATTAGCAAGGACAACAATGGAGGCAATAATCACCACCAAAATTAGAATTAAAACAGAACGTTGTTTTCGCATCGTTATCAGTTATCAGTTATCAGTTATCAAGTATCCGCATCATCAGTTATCAGTTATCAGTTACCAGTTATCTATTGTAGGGGCGGGGTACCCCCGTCCGCACTCAGTCATCATTTTTTAAGCTTGAGTTAACAGTTGACAATTATTAACTATTAACTCTTTCACTGATAACTGGTACAGACGTGCCATGGCACGTCTCTACTGATAACTGAAAAACCTGATTAAAATTTCTTACTCAAAATCTTCTGAACACCCTCAACAATTTGCTCTGGTTGAACAATCGTGAGTCGTTCTAAAGCTCCATTGTAAGGTGTCGGAATATCTTGAGACGCTAATCGTAATACAGGCGCATCTAATTCATCAAAAAGACGATCATTAATTGAAGCGGTAATTTCTGCTCCCAGTCCCCCGGTTTTCATACATTCTTCAACAATAATCACACGATGAGTTTTGCGGATGGATTCACCAATCGTATCAAAATCCAAAGGTTTGAGAGAAATTAAATCAATCACTTCAGGATCATAACCCTGTTTCACCAAAGTCGGAACCGCTTGCATCACATGATGACGCATCCGAGAATAGGTCAGAATCGTCACATCTTTTCCACGTCTGACCACTTCCGCTTTATCAATCGGGACAATATATTCTTCGTCGGGGATATCTTCTTTGAGGTTATATAATAAAACGTGCTCAAAAAATAAAACCGGATTATCATCTCTAATCGCCGCTTTCAGTAACCCTTTGGCGTTATACGGAGTCGAACAAGCGACCATTTTTAACCCAGGGACGGATTGAAAATAAGATTCTAAACGTTGAGAGTGTTCCGCACCCAACTGACGACCAACCCCACCAGGGCCACGAATTACCAAAGGCATTTTAAAATTTCCGCCAGAGGTATAGCGCAGCATTCCCCCATTATTGGCAATTTGGTTGAAGGCGAGTAACAAAAATCCCATGTTCATCCCTTCAATAATCGGTCGTAACCCCGTCATTGCAGCGCCAACAGCCATTCCCGTAAAACTATTTTCTGCAATGGGGGTATCTAAAACCCGTAAATCTCCATATTTTTGATACAGGTCTTTCGTGACTTTGTAGGAACCGCCATAGTGACCCACATCTTCTCCCAACACAAACACGGAGGGGTCACGGGCCATTTCTTCATCGGTTGCTTGTCTCAGGGCGTTAAAAAGTAGGGTTTGTGCCATTGCAATTGTTGATAAGCAAGTGTGGATCAAAGCTAATCTTACCAAAATTGGGGTATAAAGCCTTGCCCTTCTAGGGCAACTTTTATTGGTGTGTTAGCATTCTTAAGTAGACAGTTTAGGGTAATCAACCTGTCTTTAATCAAAACTCAGTCGTCATTCATGACAACGCACCTTGAAAACTAGGGTTAGGGGGTTCTGGACACCGAATTGCTTGTCTAGGTAAAAACTTTAAGCAACAAGTACAGAGAAACCGGGTTTCGGAACTTTCCTGGCCATAGCCTATCCCAGTCATAATGATCAATTCTCACATAAGGGCGATCGCACCCCAATGACGATCTCTAATTATTAAAATGACACAAAATAGTAAAAATCAGTTAAGCTAAGTAAAAATTATCAAGTTACAGTGTTTAATTTATGAATAGTTTATTATTTGAACAAATTTTACCCTTAACTATTCCCGAAAAGCTGCAATTAATAGAAGAGATTTGGGATAGTATTGTTATTGATGCTGATAAAATTCCTTTAACTCAATCTCAGAAACAAGAATTAGATCGGCGTTTAGCCTTTTATCAAAATATTGAAAATGAAGGTGAATCTTGGGAAGTAGTTAAGCGAAGAATTATTAAAGATGACCTATAAAATTAAAATTTCAGAGGAAGCCGAATTAGATTTGAATGATGCTTATCAGTGGTATGAATCACAAGTTAAACAACTCGGATCAGAGTTAATTCGAGTTGTAGATAAAAATTTAGCTTTAATTCAAAAAAATCCCCTTGCTTATCCCATCATTTATAATAATGTACGCCGGAAACTATTGCCAAGATTTCCCTATGGTTTGTTTTATGTAATTCACGACGATATAATTTTCATATTGGCTTTCTTTCATGTTAAGCGTGATCCTCAACAGTGGAAAAAACGTTTCTAGTGATCTCATCTCAACCTCCCATCCAAAAAAGCGATACCTACGGTAAGCGGCGAAGATCACACCTCAATTCCTCCCTAACGGTGGAGTTCAGTCGCCACAGAAAGCCTTCAACTTCCATCAGATAATCTCGCTTGAGGTCGGCTGCAATGATTTATTATGCGGCTGATTGCGAGGTTTGAGTGGGGCTGAAATAATTTGTCTGCTGCTATTGGATTGTTTTTTACGAAGATCATTGCAAATTGCTTGCAAATCATAGTTAAAGGACTTTGCGTGTTCTTCACGTATTCTGTAAATCTCTTCAAGAACTTCATCTTTCCACATCATTAATCTCCCATTAGTTCATTAGGTGTACAAATCGTTGGCAACTCGTATCCTGCCTCCATACTTAATTGTGCGAGTTTCTTTTGTATTTGAGCGTTGGCAATATGTTTGCAGTTCCAAGTTAACAGATAGTCGATTGCGTAAACTGTTGCGACTGCAATATGAAGCGCATCATCAGAAGCTTTAGCGGGAAGATTACTTTTGGTCAGAAACAGGGCTGCTAGACTTTGAACATCTTGGTTGATTTCCAGTAATGGAAAATCACGTAGAATCTCAAGTCGCCTATTTGCCATTTCTGCATCTCCCCGCGAAACTTCGTCCAAAACCATTTGGGAGATGTAAAGGGTAAATTGATCTCGGCGTGTGTCCCACCACTCTTGTGTAATTCCCAAGTTTGCCATAAGGATCAAGTTATTGCTGGGTCTGGCTGTTAAGTAACCAACCACGCTAGTTTCGATGTAGACAGTTTCGCTCATTTAAAATGCGTTAGTGGGATCTGTATTTTATCATCAATATAAAAATTAGGTTATTCCTGTTATTATGCCTGAATAACATCATGTATTGCACTTTTAAATCCCTACACTCAAGAGCGATCGCACCCTAAACGCCTCTACACATCAAAAAGCGATACCTACGGTAAGCTGCGAAGATCACACCTCAATTTCCCCCTAAAATTATCAATCACCTGTCACAGACAACCTAAATGTTATAATAATCTGAAGTTTATGATTAAAAAGGAATGTACAATGAGAATTATCCAAACAAAAGGAATAGTCAATAATGGTATAGTAACAGCTACAATCCCCACTGATTTTAGTAATGGAGAAGTTGATTTAGTAATTGTAGCTGAAAATGAACCTGATGAACTTGAATTAATGCGTCAAATTGCTAGGGAGAAAGGTTATGATTCTAAAGAGAAAATACTAGATTTAATTCAACAAGTTAAAAAAGAAATGTTAACAGAGAAAGGGCTAATGTAAGAATGAGTGAATTAAATAGATTATTCCTTAATACTAAAATCAAGGTTATTTTTGTGTAAAAATGTTATAATGGCTCTAATTAGTTAATCCTACAGGAGTAAAACTACAATGCCTTTATCACAACAACAATTAGAAGAAAAGGTTATTTTTTTAGAACAAGAAATGAATCAAGTCAAAAAAATATTATCTATTAATGTTAAAAAAACGGTTCCTTGGTGGGAAGAAATAACCGGGACATTTGCTGATAACTTAGCGTTTGAGGAAGCGGTAGAATTAGGTAATCAGTATCGTCAATCCGAGAAATCCCATTAAGCATTAATATATGTATATTTTAGATACAGATCATCTAACTATTTTACAAAGAGGTGGACAATTGGCACAGCAATTAAAGTATAAACTTGCTGCTCATTTAAAATATGCTATAATTTGAAAAACTAAATTTGACATTGTAAAATCATGCCATTATCAATTGATGACGAAACTACAAAAGAAATGCTGACAGAAATAATGGTAGAAATTATTAAAACTAGAAAAGATTTATTTTATGATCTTATCCTAGAAGCATTGGAGAAAATTTCTTTAGCTAATGCGATTAAAGAAGTAAGACAAGATGATTTTGTTTCTGAAGAAAAAATATTTGCTTTATTAGATAGTGAAGATTAATGAAAATCAAATTTGAATCAAGATTTGAAAAAGATTTAAGAAAAATTAAAGATAAAAAAGTTTTATCTGAATTAAAGCAAATAATCATAACGAATTATCAACTCTCTCTCAATGGCTAGAAAACCCTAATACTAACCTCATATCAATTTTAGGAATAGCAGGTATTGGTAAAAGTACATTAGTACGATACTTTCTTGATCTTAATACTCAACCTTTTGATGTGATCATTTGGAAAAATCTTAAATTATCTCAATCTTTTAATTTTAATATTACAGAAATTTTAAATGATATTCACACTAATAATACTGAAAATATTTTCAATGAATTTATGAATTTACTAAATAAAAAACAATGTTTAATTATTTTTGATAATATAGAGGAAATTTTTATACCTGAACAATTAGCAGGAATATATAAACCTGAATACAAAGATTATCAAAAGCTTTTCACCATGACTACCCAAACTGAACATCAAAGCAAGGTGATTTTAATTAGTCAAGAAAAATGTGCTGAGATGAACTGTTTAGATAAGCAACTATATTCGATTAAATCTTTAGAATTATCAAGTTTAGATGATATTAAAATTTTAGAGAATACAGGTTTAAATAATTTAAATAATCAAGATAGTTGGTTAAAATTAATTCAAATTTATGAAGGTAATCCGGCTTACTTAAAAGATATTGTCAGTTTAATTCAAGATGTTTATGATGATGAAGTTGCTGATTTTTTAGCAGAAAATAGCTTAATTATTACTCAAAATATGCAATCTCATTTTAACGATTTATTTAACAGATTATCACCAATCGAACAGCAAATTATTTTAGAATTGAGTAAATTAGATCAACCGATATCAAGAGAAGATTTAAAACAAAAATTACCTTTATCTTCAGTAGATTTTGTTAAGGGGTTACAATCTTTACAACAACGGTATTTAGTCACAAAAATCAAAGCAGAAAAAGTGATGTTTAAATTGTCTCCAGTTTTTCGAGAATATGTGAAAAGTTGCTGTAAAGATTGATAGTAATTTAAGCAACAGCAAACTCAGTCAATTTACGAGTTTCAGGATCATAAAAAGCTAAAACAATATCCTCTTTCGGTACACCTTCGGTTAATAATTCGGTAGCAATACCTTCCTCTGTCCAATCTTCCTCAATATAAATTTTCTCATTTTTAATGCGAATATGAACATGAGTTGATTTTAGTCGTTTATCCTCTTTCCAATCAACTGTTAACCAAAGATAATGATCGTGAGTTTCATCAAAAACTAAACAAGTTTCAGTATTATAATCAGGTGATTTATGAACTAACTGATCATATTCGGTTAAAATACTTTTAATTAACTCTCGATATTTTATAATTTTATCCATGATATAATCTCCTCTTTTTTATCATTAAAAACAATCAAGTTAAGTTGATGACGTTTAATTACAGGTTGGATTGATTTTCTTTGAAAGAAAGAATTAAAAACAGCACTTCTTACTGCTAAATAAAGTTCATAATCCTTATGAGAAAATTCCAGAAAATCACGATATAGAAGATATTGCCCTAAAGCGTTTTGAAAATCATTCATTGGCGAAGGATTAATAAAACTTTTGATTTCCACTACAATTATACGCTTTTGTTGTTCTGGCAATAAACTCTTTTCTGCTAATAAATCAGCATAAAGGTTATCATCTTCATATTCAATTGTATAAGGATCGGCTGTAATCGTCCAACCCTCTTTAATTAAAGCATTTTTAACGGCTTCATGGTAAACATCTTTTGCTGGCATTGTCCTCCTTTGTCACTAATTCTACCCTGATAAACAAAAACTATTAAACAACAGCAAAATCAGTTAATTTACGAGTTTCAGGATCATGAAAAGCCAAAACAATATCGGACTTAGGTACACCTTCGGTTAATAACTCATTAGCAATACCTTCCTCTGTCCAATCTTCCTCAATATAAATTTTGTTATTTTTAATGCGAATATGAACCTGAATATTTCTAATTTTTTTCTTGCCTTCCCAACCCATAAATAGCCAAAAATATTGATCATGTATCTCATCAAAAACCAGGCAACTCTCTTGATCTAAATTAGCTGAACCTGAAACCCATTCATGATATTCTGTTAATATCTTTTTAATAGAATTACGGTATTTTTCTAATTGAGCCATTGTAAAATCTCCTCCTTTGACCTATCAACAACAATTAACAATAGTTGATTTATTTGGGTAATATCTTGAATTGACTCCCGTTTAAAAAAGTTTTCGTAAATACTGTCCTTAATTGCTAGATAAATCTGATATTCTGGTTCAGTAAGATTGATTAAATTTCGATATAAAATATATTGTCCTAATGCTAATTCAAAATCCCTCATTGGTGAGGGACTTAAAAAACTTTTAATTTCGACAACAATTTTACGTCCATTCTGTTCAGCAACAATGGGTTTTTCTACCGCTAAATCAGCAAATAATTCAGCATCTTTGTATTTAATTTTATAAGGATCGGATGTAATCGTCCAACCATCCTTAATTAAAGCATTTTTAACGGCATCATGGTAAACATCTTTTGCTGGCATTGTCCTCCTTGTAATTTACAGGACTTAGGCACGAGGGTCAAAAAACCCAGTTTCTTGTACCGTTTTTATCATTAAACTAATTACCGGGTTGTACAAGCCCAGACTTGAATTCTGCAAGCCCCTGTACCACATCCAGACAAAGCACTGGCTTCCGCTTGCTCACGGGTTACAGCCCATCCCCAGCCCAAGTTTCCTAATTGATCCTTAGCCACTGCGCCACAGGCATTTTTAAACCAAACCTGGACTTGACAATCAGATTTACCACATTCTCTCAATGCCTTTTGTTCGGCTTCTTGTCGAGTCAGATAATCGTAACCATAACCCCAACCCCCTGATGCAGAGGTGGCGATCGCTCCATACCGATCTGTTTGAGCTAGGACGACCCCGGCCATTAAACCTTCAAGGACAAAAATAGAAGCACTAATAAATAGAAAAGGTTGTTTTATTAATT
Organism: Planktothrix mougeotii LEGE 06226; assembly: GCF_015207485.1. Classification (NCBI taxonomy): domain Bacteria; kingdom Bacillati; phylum Cyanobacteriota; class Cyanophyceae; order Oscillatoriales; family Microcoleaceae; genus Planktothrix; species Planktothrix mougeotii. The sequence goes on along the minus strand of NZ_JADEWU010000123.1, from coordinate 1,884 downwards.
GTTTTTTCATTCAGTTTCCGCCGCATTTTGTAAGGGTAAATAAATCGTCATAACGTTCCTTTGTTGAGGGCGCTGTTTAACCACCAGTTTCCCTCCCAACGCATGAAATAGATTTTTAGTTACCGCCAGATTCAGGCTTAAACTTCCGGTTTCCGGTTGGAACATTAACAACGGCCCTATTGATTTTAACGGAGATTGGGGAGACACGGCAAATGTAGAATGACCCTCTTGTTCCGGTTGGGGATGGGATTCTAATTGTAATTTTAATTGATGTCCGGCTAATCTCACCCCCACTTGAATATGGCTACCATCGGGAAGACTGCGGGTAAAATTTTCAATGACTCCGGTTAATACTTGATCCAGCATAGTAGGATCACTGATCACAGTCGGTAATTTTTGGGGTAAAATCACCTCTAAGGTTTGGTTACGCTGACTCGTGTGTTTTTGCCACCGAGGAAGGCTACTTTGAAAGACATCTCCTAATGACATAGCGGTTAAAGGTAAAGGTAGGGGTTTCTCGTCTCGATGACCTCGGCTACTTTGTCGAGCTTGTTCTATTTCTAATTCAACAGCCCGGAAAATCAAATTAAAGCGATCAATTTGGGTTGTACATTCTTGATCAATCATTTCTAAACGCTTCCGAATCACTTCTGGCGGAAGGTCTGGCCGTTTTAATAACAGTCGTGTTAAGGTACGAATTGTAGCTAAGGGGGTTCGGACTTCATGGGCGATCGCTTGTAATAATTCCACTTCTGCGGTTTGGATGGGATTGTCCAGAATGGGTGTTTCTGGGGATTGAGAAGACGGTTTCGGACTAATTTTTTCGGCAACTTTAGCTAATTTAGGGACTGTAATTGTAACGGTTTTTAAATTATTGTTTAAAGGGTTTACTTCGGCTTTTTTATTGATTTCTAAACATAAATTATTTAAGAGTAAACGACTGAATTTCATCACCGTTTGATAACTCGGTTCAATGGGCAAAAATTGGGCAATATTTTCCTCTAATTTGGCTTTCTGTCTAGCGATTTCCATTCTTAATTCACGGTTTGCTGTTCCTTGAATTAAGTCCATGCGATCGCGCAGCATTAATAAGGCTTTTTCAACAATATCAGGATTAAAGGAAAACAGAAAAGCCGGATTTCCTTTTGGATCTTGACCCAAAACCATGATCAAACTAAACTGAGAAGTTAAAACTAAACAAAACTGTTCTTTGACTAAGGGATCTTTCCCATGTAAAGGACAGGCTAAGGTTTCAGGGAAGGAAGTAGACGTTCCATCAGAAGCTGGAAGTAAGGCTAAAGGATGGCGTAATTTTAAGACTAATTCATCTCCTAATTTTGAGAGATCATGAGTAAAAATTTGGGTGGCAAAATGAATCGCTAAATAGGGATGAATTAAAACGGGAACTGGCCCGGAAATAATTAAGCCTAACGAAGATAAAGGGTTAGATTTTAGAGAAGGACAATTTGAAATAGTATTAATCGATTCTGCATTTGCTTTTAATCGAATTTCTTCTAATAAAAAATTAATAGATTGAACCCCGCTATACCATTCTTTTTCTGCTTTTGAATAGGGTTTAAAAGTAGGAGAATCCTGAAAATTATTGTCTGCATGATCGAGTAGTTGAGACGAAGACAAAGAACTCAAAGAATGAGTTTCATCTTCGGCTAAAATATCGCTAAGTGTGGGTAATAATATTTCATTCATCATTGTGCACCAAAACTGTTTGTGACATTTAAAAATAAAATTTAGAAATAAATTGAATCCTACTCTTACTCGCAAACAAGCAAGATTAGTTCTCCTTTCAGAATAGCCATATTTCCCTAATCGTATATTCGTAGAACCGAACCCCCTAGGGGGGAGTTTACCCCGGAAGAGGGGAGA
>NZ_JADEWU010000122.1:0-12234 GCF_015207485.1 Planktothrix mougeotii LEGE 06226 | reverse complement strand
GGGTTTGGAGACCAAACCCCTACGATAAAATATTACAACCTATTTAGGACTGCTATAGGGGTGTGGGTTTCTAGCAAAATCAGAAACCGGGTTTCTAGCAAAATCTGGAATTAGAAATCAAGTTCTGTGGAGAAACCCGGTTTCTAGGGGTGTGGGTTTTTAACAAAATCAGAAACCGGGTTTCTAGCAAAATTTGGAATTAGAAATCAAGTTCTGTGGAGAAACCCGGTTTCTAGGGGTGTTAGTTATTTTTCTCCCATTCATCCTTAACAGCATCCCAAGCTAACCATGCAGCTTTTTGAGGACTTCCCCCTACACTTTCTAAGGAATTTAATGCTGATTTTACAATCTTTTCATCTTCTTGATTTTCAATCCATTCTAATAACGCCTCCCAATCAGAAATTTGCATCTGAATAGCAACTTTCTGTCCTTGAGAATTTACTAAAAACTGAACCTGACGTAAAATATTAATGACATCAGCCATTGTTTAAACTCCTGAAAGGTTCCCTAAAAACACTTAATAATTTTCAAATTGTAAGAGTTTCAAATGTTCACGGGTTACTCTTGTACTTAATTTTAAAATTTCAACCCCAACAACTTTACCCTCCTCATTAAAATCTAAAATTACCCCAGGTTCTACTTCTTCCGACTCCACAATAAGTGAATCATCTAAGCGGAAATATAAAGCATCACTTTCTTGGTCAATTTTAAGTTTCATAAGTTCCTCCTCAGTCTCCGATCAAAAAATACAGTAACAACACGGTTAGGGGTGACAGTAGAATTAACTACAACTCTTAAAAATCGTCCTCCAAACTCTGGAATTGACTTAATATAATGAGTTGTGTTATCTGAGTGTTCTTCACAAAAATCCGGTTCATTAATTGCCGATATAACCCATTCTTCTGGTATAGCACGTTCTTGCATCACATCCAGTGCATGACGAGAAAACTCAACATTAGGTACAAACAATATATCCTCCCCGTTTCAAAATTATTGACAATATCCAACACTTACCTCTTAACGCAAAATCTGATTAACATTAATTGTAATATCTGGAAAAGCACCCAGAGTCAAAGTTTGTTCCATTGTAAATAACTGAATAAATTGATAACCGTTAGCAGTCGGATTTTGATATACTCGAACAATATTTTGAGTCAAATCAACTAACCAAACCTCCTGAATATAATTCTGACAATAGAGGGGAATTTTCACCTGTTGGTCAAACTCAATGGTTGTATCTGCCACCTCTATTAATAACAAAATATCCGACGGTTGGGGATGTTGTTCTTCATAAAAATCTGGACGCGGTTGTAGTAATACTAAATCCGGTTGAGGTTGGGATAAATCATTCAATTGAATGGGGTTTTGTACACTGATGAGAATGCGATCGCCCAAGGTTTGATAAAATAATCGATTACAGCGATTAACACAAGACGCATGGCGTTTTCCAATGGGTGACATTTTGATAATTTCTCCATTAATTAATTCCGTTTTTTCATCATTTTCAAAAACCCCTATTTCTCCCATTTTGTGATAATCTTTAACGGTAAAGCGTCGTTTTAAAACTGGGATTGACATTTTAACCTCCTTGTTGATTAACACTATTATAATCTGAAATTAAATATTACAGAGGTCAGTTCTTGACGTTGAAACCCGGTTTCTGTAGTTCTAATTAGGCTTGAGGTTTCACCACCTGAAAGCATTGATAAAAAACACGCCAATTTTGTTGTTGTTGTAACTGTTGCCATAACTGATTTAAGATATCATCTTCTAAAATAGGAAATTGTTGTTTAGGGTTGCAAGTTAACCCGTCAATTTCAATCGGTTTTTCTGAAACAATTCCTAAATATTCCTCAACGCCTTCTCCAGTGAATTGAATAGAAATGTTTCTTTGCGCCGCTATTGAACCTGTTTGTGGTAATAAAATCGGAGGTTGATCAATTTGATTATCGGGTGCAAAAGCTAAGGACGGACAAACCAGAAACCGAGCTTTTAATCCTCGATTTAACAATAATAAATAAGACTGGGGATAATTTAGGTTTAACTTCATTATCAAAGGTTGATTACAAGGAATAGTCGGGGTCGAGTTTACGGGTTCTTCCCAATACATTCCTCGAAAAGTTGGTGCAAATTTAATCCAGTCGGGTTGGGGCGTTTCCTGCTGTTTCAACTGTTCCCAACGTTGATTAAATTGCCATCGAGGAAATTTTTGATCGTGTAACCAATGATAAACTTGTTGCCAAATTCCTTTTTCTCCTTGTTTGCGATTAATTAAAGCATCAATATTAACCTGATCCTGAATTAACTCTTTTTCATAGATTTTGATTAAATAATTTTCAATTACTTCATTTTGCAGTCTTTGAATATTATCCTGACAATACCCTAACTGTTGTTTGATTAATTTTAATAAATCATCTTTTTTGGGATCACGGCTTTTGTTGCAAATATTATAATTATCGGGATGAAAGCGCAGTTTAAAAAACCATTCTTTTTCCCGTTTGCTTACGGTGACATCATCTTTAAACAGTATTGTTGCCAATTCATCCAGAAAAATTGCGTATTCTTTCATGTTTCCCTCCGCCAATTCGTCTTAGGCTTTAATTTATCTGATCATAACATTAGATCCTAAAAAAAACAAACTTTTCACCCAATTGTCATTTGCTGTAATTTCTGGTATTTTGTTGAATTTCCAGATATTTGATGGAATTTAATAGATTTAAAATTACTTAATTTATATTTTGTAATTTGATTAGATTTAATCGCAAAAATATGAATTTAAAACGATACAAATTATTCAATTAGTTGCTAAAACTAAATCAGTTAACTTTCAACAATTCAGTAACCAATATGAAATTTACCCTCGGTCATCCCAGTGATAAACGCTTCTGGAATGCTGCTATTAAAATGTTAGGAACTCATGCCAATATGCAATGGGTTTTGCAGGGTGCATTATCAAAATATCAGGCGATCACAGAATTAGAACATTGGGAACAACATTGGGAAAAATACGGTTTTGGTAACTATTTTGCCTTAGACCGACAGGGAAAAGAATTATTAGGATTTGTCAAGGTTTACCATAGCGATCGCTCCCCATTTGTTAATATTGGTTATGCCCTAGATCAACCCTATTGGGGGCATGGTTTAGGCACAGAATTAGCGGAAACCGCCTTAAAAATTGGTTTCTTAGAACTCAAAGAACCTCAATTAGTGGGTTTTGCTCGTTGTCGAAATCATGCGAGTCGTCGCATTTTAGAAAAAGTTGGTTTTCATCAAGTTAAAGAGTGCTTAATCGAAGATCGGGATTATTGTTTATATCAAATTTCCCAAGAGCGTTATCTGCAACGGTTGGAAATTTCAGCAATGACCTATACCCCTATTTCCTAATTGATCATATTCCCCCCTTTTTAAGGGGGGTTAGGGGGGATCTTTTCCCAGGTTAAAACAATTAAAATGTTGGAGAACTATATGCTTGATAAATGCGAAGAAGTGTATTGTCCTTGGGTCAGAGACACGCAAAAACCCGACCATTACTACTGCTTACGGTGTAAAAGGGAAAGGTGGGTTAATCGGTCTATATCGGATGATGGGGAGGGTTTGGTGTGGGTAATTTTATTTGTTGTGGGAATAGGAATTGCGATCGCCCTTCAATAAGATTCTATCCATTGATCTGTTAAACTGGTGTGAAAGATGGTGCGTGCGCTGTGATGGAGCACCCTACGATTAATTTTAAACTGGTGTGAAAGATGGTGCGTGCGCTGTGATGGAGCACCCTACGATTAATTTTAAACTGGTGTGAAAGAACGAAAGGATTAAGTTGAACAACGAAATCATCGTAAATAAAACCTATGTTAGATCTAACTAAACTGTCCCAACAAATGCAAGGAATGAGTCAACATATTAATCGAGAAGCAGAAGCGTCTCGAAAACGAATTGAAATTGCTTTGAATTTGATGGAACAAGCGAAATTAAATTCTGAGAATTTAAGGCAAAAACATGAAGAATTTAAACAGAGGATTATCTTTAAACCCGCGACTCCCTTAGAACCTTTAAATCATTATCCCTATATTGTTGAACCTCCTTTAGCCCATACAGTATTCGCAACGGATGGTTCTCAAATCGCGCCCAGTGCCCATGAAATTGCCTATTGTTATTTAATTAATGTGGGGCGAGTAATTTTACATTATGGTCAAAGTCGCCACCCGATTTTAGATAGTGTTCCTGAAATTTATTATCGTCCTGAAGATTTATATTTATCCCGTCAATGGGGAATTAAAACGGAAGAATGGATGGGCTATCGTCGGTCTGTTTCCGAAGCAATCATTTTAGCAGAATCGGGACAGCAATTATTAGAAATATCTCCCAATCAACAGTTAAATGTTCCTACTTTAGCCTTAGTGGATGGTTCCTTAGTTTATTGGTTTTTAGAACAATTACCTTCAGAAGCACGAGATTTAATTTTACAGCCTATTTTACAATCTTGGGAACAGTTACGGTTAGCCAATATTCCGTTAATGGGTTATGTTAGCGCCTCTCGCAGTAGTGAAAGTTTATCTTTTTTACGATTACAAGCTTGTCCATTTGAGGAACCTAATTGTTTAAAATATTGTCCAGGGACGGGAGGAATGAGTGCAACGGGAACGGAGAAAAAAGCCCCTTGTCAAGTGTGTGATCCTTTGCGGGATACGGTATTATGGGAATCCCAATTGAAACCCGGTCAACGGAGTCCGTTTTGGCGGTCTAATTCGTCAATTTTGGATTTATATGATCATCATCAAATCTATTTTTGTTATGTCAATGTCGGGATGGAAATTGCTCGTTTGGAAGTTCCGGCTTGGGTGGTTGAAAATTCAGAACAATTAGAGTTAGCATTAGGAATGGTCATCGCTCAAGTTCAAAAGGGATATGGCTATCCGGTGGTATTAGCTGAAGCCCATAATCAAGCAGTTGTTAAAGGAGGCGATCGCACGCGATTTTTTGCTATGTTAGAACAACAAATGATTAAAGCCGGATTAAGAAATGTGGGAATTTCCTATAAGGAAGCGAGGAAACGAGGTAGTATTGCTTAAGAATTACGAATTACGAATTACGAATTACGAATTATGACCATTGAATTAATTATTTTATTGGCTTCATTGTTGGTGGCTTGGTTGGTTTTTACTTGGGCGGTTCAGGTTTTAAAAGCGAGTATTAGTACGGCGGTTGCGATCGCAGCTATTGTATTAATATTACAGCTTGTGTTTGGGATTGGGCCCCAGGAGTTATTAGATTATTTGATGCAGTTACCCCAAACGTTATGGAATTTGATTGTTAATCATCATTCTTGAGGGGGGAATTAGAAAGCCCTGAAGGGCTTACTACGGGTTAGAGATTAAATTTTAGACGATCAGAATGATTTTGATGTAATTGTTTTTCTAAGGTTTGCCAGTCTTCTTGTTCAATATAAGTGGTAATTTTATCTAAGGTTTGGCGATAGGATTGTAGAGAACGTAATAAAGCGTCCCGATTATATTTTGCCATCATTAATCCCAGTTCAGGATTCCCCCCACCAACGCGGCTGGTATCTCGAAATCCCGAACTGGCAAAATAATGAGCTAACAAGGCGACATCGGGGTTATCTTCCTGTCTTAAGGAAGCGATTAAACTACCACTAACGATGACAGGGAGATGGGAAATCCACGCCACAGCCCGATCATGTTCTTCCGGTTGACAATGATAAATTTTAGCTTGCAATAAATCCACAATTGATTCTACAATTTTAATAGATTCGAGGGGTGTGTTAGCGGTCGGTGTGATCACATAAGGTTTGTTGACAAATAGATGGTGTTGAGCCGCATTAATTCCGGTTTGCGTGTTCCCTGCCATTGGATGTCCGCCCACAAAATTAGGCCATAACGCTGAACAATTTTCGACAATCGGTTTTTTAACAGAACCCACATCCGTTAAAATGGCGTGAGGTTGTAAATAGGGAATTAATTTTGCTACTGTCGGAGTAATAGCAGCAATGGGTGTACAAATAAAAATGATGTCAGCTTGACTCATTAAAGACAAATCAACACTGGCTTCATCAACAACTCCAAGTTTAACAGCAACCTCACAAATTTTTTGTTCGAGACTAATTCCCAAAATCCGATAGGATGGAGAGGGAGAAGCAGAAGGATTATTCGAGATTTGTACTTGGGTTTGTTGCCGATGGGTATATAACTCTAAACCAAGAGATCCTCCAATTAAACCCAATCCGACAATACCAATATTCATCAATCAATACTCCATTTAATTATTACAAAAAAATTGTTCTAAACCCATCGATTAAAATTCACCCTAAAACCGTATTTTCAAAAAAAGTTAAAGGGTCTTTAATCGATCCTTAAAAGCCTCACTATTGAGTTAAATATAAAAAGGATTGTATCAGGTTAGAACTAACATTTATCAAGTCGTTTTCACCCTTTCATGGGTAGATATATTCTACCGTATTTTGTTATAATTTCATAAAATCTACCTAACAAAGTTGGAGAGTTAGAAGGCATGGATGCCGATGAACTTCTGCTCAAATATGAATCAGGCACAAGAGACTTTACAGCCATTCTGCTTTGTGAAGCCAATCTCAGTCGAGCTAATCTTAGCCAAGCCAACTTGAGCCAAGCCATTTTGAGTATTACTAATCTCAGTGGCGCTAATCTATCAGAAGTGAATCTGAACCAGGCAAAACTGAATGTTGCCCGTCTCAGTGGTGCTAATTTAAATCGCGCCACCTTGGATGATGCCATTCTCAATGTTGCCAACCTGATTCGGGCTGATCTTCGAGAAGCATCCCTGATGAATGCCTCTCTGATTCGGGCTGAACTGATGCGCTCCGATCTTACCCATGCTGTATTGATGGGAGCAAATCTCAGTGAAGCCGATTTGCGAGAAGCCACTTTGCGACAAGCCAACCTCGAACAAGTCAATTTGAATGGCGCCAATTTAACCGATGCGGTTTTCATCGGTTGTAATTTAGAACGGGCAAGTTTACATCGCGCTTGTGCCACTAAAGCAGATTTTAGAGGTGTTAATTTAAGCAATGGTGAATTGAGACAAATTAACTTATCTAAAGCTAATTTAAGTGGGGCTGATCTCCGAGGGGCAAATCTACGCTGGGCCGATCTCAATGGTGCTAATTTAAGTGGGGCAAATTTAGAGCAAGTTCGGTTAAGTGGGGCAAGTTTATGTGGAGCGAATTTAACAGGGGCAAACCTGATGAATGCGGTTTTAATTCATGCCGATTTAACCCAAGCCAATTTAATTAATGCTGATTGTACGGGTGCTGATTTAACAGGTTCTTCCTTAACGGGATCTAAACTTTATGGAGTCTCTCGTTTTGACTTAAAAGCAGAGGAAATTACCTGTGATTGGATTGATTTAAGTCCCCTCGGAGATAGTAGCCATATTCAAACCTTTAGCCCTAAAGAAGCGAATAAATTTTTTAATGCTACCTTTCCTACGGTTGAAATTAGCGTTGATACCCGATTAGGATTTGAAGACCATACAATTTTAGCTAAAATTTATCATTATCTTCAACAACAATCCTCATTATTCAATCAACCTCCGACCCTGGAAGTTAACTCCCGACGAACGGTGATTTCATTCAAAATTGAATCGAATGAACAACTGTTAAGCTTGGCTTATGTGGCTATTTTGCCGTTTCAGGATGCGGATGCAACCCAAAAGGCAATTGAAGCCGCGATTAAACAGTTAACTCCAGAAACCTGTAGCCAACTTCCTGTACAGTTATCCAATCGGATTGTACAATTGGGGGTGGAAATGGCTCAACAAATTCGCCTTTTAAGCGATATTAGATTAGATCCAAAAATTGAATTCTCAACGCCTTTCTTTCTCTATCCCACACGCACCCTTCTCAAAAGTTCTAGCCATCAACATTTAATCTTGCATAGTCATTCTTATTTTGGTAGAAGTTTAGTCAGAGATTCTGGCTCTTCGGAAAGTTCAGAATCTCTGAACAATCCCTCTTTAAACCCCAAACCTCTTGATGTAGAAACCTTTTTAAATTTTATCAAAGGATTTTAATTCCCTTTTATCTGTGTTGAATTAACAACAGTGAATCACCATTTATTAAATCCGGGTTAGAGGATCATTATTATGATTGAAAGTGAATTAGTCAAAGTCTACCAAATTGTTAAACAATACCAGGAGGGAGAGCGGAATTTTAGTGGGGTTAACTTGAATGAAACCAATTTAAGCCGCATCAAACTTAGTCAAGCGAATTTAAGCCAAGCTTCTTTTATGGTTGCTAATTTAACCGCCGCTAATTTAAGTGGTTGTAACCTCATAGGAGCTAATCTCAATGTCGCTCGACTCAGTAATGCCAATTTAAGTAAAGCCATTTTAGATCGAGCGACGTTGAATGTTACTAATTTAGTTCGAGCCGATTTAAGTGAAGCTTCTCTGATTGAAAGTTTATTAATTCGAGGGGAATTAATTCAAGCGTTACTTAGCCAAGCTAAATTAATTCAAGCCAACTTAAATGGGGCTGATTTAAGAGAAGCCAAGGTCGAACAAGCAGATTTTACCCATGCAAATTTAAGTGGGGCGAATTTACGCGCTATTTTTGGGGTCGGAACTTGCTTTAGGAGGGCTGATTTAAGAGGTGCTAATTTAACAAAAGCCGACTTACCCAAAGCGGATTTTAGTTATGCAGAAATGCGACAAGCGAACCTCACCCATGTTAATTTAAGTGGGGCGGATTTAAGTGGGGCGAATTTACGGTGGGCTGATTTACGCGGTGCAAATTTAGCGGGGGCAAATTTAAGTGAAGCCAACCTGAGTGGAGCTAATTTAAGTGGGGCGAATTTAAGTAATACTAATTTAGTCAAAGCTAGTTTTGTTCACGCGGATTTAACCCAAGCTAATTTAATTCAATCTGACTGGGTAGGCGCGGATTTATCAGGAGCTACCTTAACCGGAGCCAAGCTTTATGAAGTCCATCGATTTAGTTTAAAAGCAGAAGATCTCAAATGTGACTGGATTGATTTAAGTCCCAATGGTGATCATAGTCATGTTATCCAGTTTAATCCTGAAACCCTGAGAAAGTTTTTTCATCAAAGCCTTCCCACGGTTCAAATTTTCATTGATGCGCCTTTAGATTTTGAATCTAATTTAAGTTTAATGATGATTTATCATAAATTATCTCAAGTCTATCCTGTGATGAATCGTCCCCCTAGTGTTGATGTGGATTATCGACGCACCACCTTAACCTTTTCCGTGGAACGGGAAGAACATTTATTTCCCATCGCTTGTATGATCATTTTTCCCTTTGCTGATGCCTCCTCAACTCAAAAAAATATTATTAATTTAATGAGAAGAATTAAAGAAGAAAATTTAGGAAAAAATCGAAAAGTCCAGATTTTAACCGCGATGAATCAAGTCATTATTAAAGCCAATGATTTTAAAGCCTTAGTCCGAGAAACTCAGAAAAATTATCCGTCTCCTTTCTTTAAAGCCGCAACCCAAACTTTACTAAAAAATAGCAGCCAACATAGTTTAATTGTTCATAGTCATATTAATTTTGGAAAACGCTTTGATGAATTATCCACTCGTCAAATGGATGCGGATTTAACCCTCAATTCCCGTCAAACCACCCTTCCTGATTTTAATCAGGTGGTTGAGTTTATCGAAAGCTTTGATTATCTGGGGTAATCAGGGATAATTAATAGATATTACCATTCTATTTGTGTTTCTGGACGAGTTTGATAGAAGTTGAAGTCCATAACTTATTGCGAAACTTTCTAAAGTCGCAAACAGAGGTTCCTTGGCCCCATCATCTCACGATGGCTCGTTTGGTGGCCAGAGCCTTGCGATTGGGCCGCAATGCCTTAATTCAAACCGGAATACCCCCCAACTATGAGCACCACTCCTATCGGTTTAGTTATTGGATACCGTTGTTAGTTTGGCGTCAACCTACGATTGTTGTTGCATCGGATAGGATTTTGGACGAACTGCAACGGCTGGATTTGCCAGCCTGGATTAACTCACAACCCTTAAATCATCCTGATTTAATCTCGAATAAACCGATTGTTAGGGGCGATTCTTGGCCCTATGAAGGCTTTCCAGGGGTGTTGTTAACCCCCCCCCAAGCTTGGTTATCTGATCGTTTAAAGCATAAAAACAGCTTTCCGCAACAGGTGGTGACGGTCATAGATGGGGTCGATGATTTAGAAGCTTGGACACGCCAAACCCTCACCGTGAGTTTGCATCCCCAGGACTGGAATCATCTGATGCAACAGCAACCCCAACAAGCGGAAACGATTCGAGATGCACGGGTACACCTAACACGGGTACTCTTCCAACATCCCCCCAACCCTTATCAATGCTATGTATTAGACAGTCCTGAACAAGAGATCATTGAGGAACTCTATGCCGTTTTAAATCGGAGTTTCGATCCGGTGTTATTACAATGGCAACAATTTTGGCAACGTTGGAAACTCCCAGAACAATTAAAATGGGCTGTTGTCGATCGAACATTAGGAACATTTTCTCTGTTTTGTGGGCCGATAGATGTGGCATCAGAGTTAAGAGTCCTCTGGCCCCAACAGCCTGTTGTTTTAATTGGGGGAGCCTTGGATTTAGACAAAACCGTCCCAGTTTACCGTCAATCCGTCGGATTAGGAGAAATTACGAGTGTAAAATTTACTCCAGATCGGCAAAGTCAACTGATTCAACTGTATATTCCATCGGGTTTACCCTTACCAAATACTCCCCAATACCAACAAGCTTTGATTAAAGAGATTTATACAATTTTATGTATGAGTTTATCTGTACCTGGCTTAAGTGTTTTATTAATCGGAGATGTGCCGTTAAAAGCTCAGGTTAGTACGGCAATGGCGGCAGAATTTGGCTCACGGGTACAGGTAGAAACCACTAATTTGTCCGAAAATGGCGTTTTAGTAACGGGTTGGGAGTTTTGGCGACAACATCAAGGACGTTTACCTTCTCCTCATTTATTAGCGATCGCAACTTTACCCATTCCGTCCTTAGAAGATCCCTTAGTCGCCGGACAAGTTGCCTATTATAAACAACGACATCTGGATTGGTTTCGCTTCTATTTATTACCAACGGCTTTAAGCGAGTTACAACGAGCCGTCGCCACTGTCCGTGATAGTCAAGGGGTTGTGGCATTATTTGATAGTCGAGTTCTGCATCGCAGTTATGGAGAACAGGTTTTAACCGCCTTAAGTCCTTCTGCCCGAATTAATTATTTAGATACATTGTGGTTAGGGCAATAGCTATTCCCCCTATTCTGATAGATTCGGATCAACTCCTAAACGTTTTAACCGTTCTTCTAACTCTTTTAACCGAGCTTCTGCTTGTTCTGCCCGTTGTTTTTCTTGTTGTAATCGTTGCCCCAATTCTACAAACGTTAAAAACCGTTCTCCTGTGGGGGTAAAAATTTGTAATTCCTCAGCCATTTCAAACCGAACTCCTAAACGGGGACTGACCCAACCTTGAATTTCATCAATAATTGTTAATTGTCCTTCGATGCGTTGCCATCCAGCAAAATCCACTTTTTCAGGATCATAAAGATAATATTCCTCCACACCATATTGTTGATAAAATTGCAGTTTAGCTGCCATTTCTTTAATTCTATTGCCTGGGGAAAGAATCTCAAAAACGACCTGGGGGGGGATATTATCTTCTTGCCATTGTTGATAAGAACCCCGATAACCTTTGGGTCTTCCAAACACTACCATTGTATCCGGGGCGCGACGAATTATATTATTTCCTTCAACGGGATACCAGAGTAAATCTCCCGCTACAAACACATTAGAATTGTCAGCAAATAACAGATCTAAATTTTCTTTAATTGTAACGATCCATTGAAATTGCAGTGTATTGTCAGACATGGGTTGTCCATCACTATCGGGATAAACAATGGGGATTTGATTTTGGGGTTGCAGTTGTTGGAGCATAAGCTTGATGTTGAGTTCAAGACTGCTATTTTAACTCTAACATGAATATCATTGTCCCTGGATTATAAATCATAAACAACAAAAAACGCCCCCCTTTCGGAGAGCGTTCTTTGTTATCTCAGGTTAAAAATTAACCATTGATAGAAGGAGCAACCAGAGCAACGGGAGCAGATTCACCCGAAGCTAAGTCTAAGGGGAAGTTGTGAGCGTTACGCTCGTGCATTACTTCCATACCCAGGTTAGCGCGGTTGAGAACATCAGCCCAAGTGTTGAT
>NZ_JADEWU010000121.1:0-12386 GCF_015207485.1 Planktothrix mougeotii LEGE 06226 | reverse complement strand
GATGGGGGGAGATGGGGTAAGGGAGAAAAGATATTGTGTTAAGCTGATCAGAAATTGGGGATACAAATTAAATAGGACTGCTATAGGGAACTCCACCTCTAACCCTTATCTATTGCCTATAGCAAGATTGCCTATTCCCCATTCGTAATTCGTAATTCGTAATTCGTAATTCCCTGTTCCCTCCCTATTAATTTTTTAAGTCTTCAGTAAAATCAACTCCTGCACCTTTGCCATACATACCATCGGGAACACCATCCCCATTTGAATCAAATAAGTTGGCTCCGACTTGAAAATAACATTGTAAAGTAACTTTTTCATCTTCTGAAACTCTGATATTAATATCACCGCCATAAGTGCCACATTCAAAACTCATGCGTTCGACTTGTTCCCTATTTCGATTTAAAATAGCTTGAATTTTGGGATCATCGCTCGAAATTTTTACCCCAAATTGTTGTTCATAACCTGGCAAAGGAAGAATCCCTAATGGTAGTCCGGGTCGTTCTCCATTTTCTACTTTCGCTTCCCAACAACTTAAATAAACAACTTTCTGTTGGTCGGAATTAGAGTTTACTGATAACCCTAAGAGTTGAGGAGGTAAACAGTCCTGTTGATAACTTTGGGTTTTTTCTGAAAAGTTAGACTGTAGAATTTTCCAGAGGGTTTCACAGGCTTCAGGTTCACAATTTCCGATAATTTTTCTTTCGGGTTCAGCTAAAGTGGGAAGACTTAAGATTAAACTGATTCCTCCGGTTATAAGAGATAGACTTAAAGGTTTTGAGCCGTTGAATCTTTGCATTTTTGATGGGGTAATTTAAACAAATAGGGAAGTATTAACTCCCCTATTTTATCAAGATTTTAACTTTTTTAACCTGGTTTTTAGATTAATTTCATAATTCTCATTTGAGATAATAACCAATTTGCCATCGTTGCTCGTCGGGTGTGTCGGGGAGTAAATTCTCCAATTTTATAACCTTTAAAACCCAATGTTTCCTTTAACATTTGTTTATTTTCAGCAGGGATAGAACGAGTTAATTTTATTGTTGCTGGACGACTTTCAATAAAATCAGGGGGTTCGGGATAATCTTCTTTCCAATGAGGATCAGCATTTGTTCCATCCCATTGATGGGTTTCAGGATTATATTGATATCCTAAATAATACCAAACCAATTGATTAACCATTGTATCATCAATTTCTTCGTTGATAATTGCCCAAATGGTATCGGATGTTAAGGGAGGAAGTTCAAGAGATTCAGCCATGATAAGACGATTTGATGTTTAGAGTACAAGTTTAATCTATTGATATATTATTAGGATAGAGGGGCGATCGCAATTGTCTGGGTTAGTAGAGGGAAATTTTTGAACCCTAGATTGAGAAAATCCCTATTCCTGATGAAATAGGGATTGAGGTAGAAATTAGATATTTAATGAATGAACATTCAAAATTTTAAGCGATAGTTCCTGAACGTTTACGTTTGAGGAATAATCCACCTAAAACACCGGAAGTTAATAATCCTAAAATCGTTCCAGGTTCAGGAACCGCCACCTGATTAATAGTTGTAGTTCCACTGATTTCATTGGCGGTAACAACTAAAGGTTTCCCGGTAGGACTATCCTTAGCTGAAATAAACAAGACACCTTCTGTACCCAAATCACCAACGGCTAATAATTGTTCAGGGGTAGGTGCAGGATCACCATCTGCATTGACATCAAAAGCAACATTAAAGTTGCGATTATTAGAATAGTTAACAAAGGAAGGATTTAAGGGATCGGTAATATCATAAATCATCACGCCACTGATTCGTTCTAAACCAATAAACGCATAGGTGCGATTCTTAATTTTGCCAATCGTTATCCCTTCTGGTTCTGGCCCTTTAGCATCACTGCGACTATCAAAATCATTGACTGAATTATCAGAATTGAAAAACTTTGGATATAAATCGGCTGTAATTTTTTCAAACTGATTACCACTATCAAAGACTATATTACCTTCCTCATCCAAAATGGAAAAACTACGACCCCCAAAGGTATAAAGTTCGTCAAAGTCTCCATCCCCATCCGTATCTCCCTGTTGATTCGTGACAATCAAACGACCTAAATTTTCTTTTTTTTGTAATTCTGCTGCATTGGGAAAAGCAGTGGGATCAAGAACTAAATCTGCTACCCGGACTTCTTCACTAAACCCATCTTCATCAATACTAGAGCCTTCATTGGCAATAACTACATAGTTTTTCCCACCCACTTGATAGGCTTTTGCCTCATCAGGCTGATAAAACCCGTAGAGATTAGAATAGTTTTTGATATTAATCGCCTGATCTCTGTCACTGACATCTAAACTGTTTTCAGGTAGGCTATAATCCTTGACTCCTAATCCAACAATCTTAGTAAATTCTTCTGTTATCAAATCTAATAAACCTACAGCATTATTTTCTTGGAATGTCACCCAAGCTTTCTTTCCATTATCAGAAACAGCAATATATTCAGGTTCGAGGGACTGAGCAACGGTAATACCATCAGGCCCAAAAATTCGGACACTTTCGCCCAATTGATCATATTTTGAACCACCAACATTGAAATCTGTTAAACCAATAAATTTCTGGGTTGGACTTTCCCCCAAAAATAGTTTTTCTAAGTCGATTAAACTGATGGAACCTTCTGGATTAACATTTGTTACATAGTTAGCTTCGCCTTCATTCGCCACTAATACTTTTTTACCATCTGGGGTAAAGGTTAAAGTATCAGGTAACGCACCCACCTGTACAGAAGATTTTTCTAAACTGCTATTAAATAAAGTTCCATCAGGATTAAAGAAAAGTATGCTTCCCGGAGCTTGAGTATCGATATTTTTAACAGCGACAGCAAATAAACTTGTATTTTGATATTTCGTTTGACCTACACTTAAAACCGTTCCAAAGCTAGGATCAAACTGAGTGATATCAATACTTTGCTTCAGGAAAGGATTGGTTGGATCTTGGATATTGAGAATATCAATAGAATTTGTACTTTGATTGGTAACAAACAAATTAGCTGATTTAGGATCAAAAGCAGAGATTAATGAAGCTCCATCATCAAAAATCCCTGTTGAGTAGGTTCCTAGTGGTTTTAATGTTAGCGCCATTGCAGGTGTAGCCATCAAACCCAATAGAAAAGTTGAGGGAATTACTAAATTGATCCAGCCTGGTGTTTTAATAAAACTGATGCTTTGACCCTGATTGTTTAACATAAAGCCATTGTCTCCTGATATTAATTTTTGTCAGACTAATGTTCATTTACCCTAATCAAACCCGGTTTAAACTCTAAGATTTAACCCATTTTTCCTAAAATAAGCTGATTTAACAGCAAAAATAAAAAAAACAAAATCTTAAAAATTTTGTTGGCTATTTTTTGGGAGAATAGCCTTATCACTTCTCAAAACTCCTTACTTAAATGGAGGTGAGAATCTGTTGTCAGGAGTTAGGGTGTATCCTAAGCTTTGAATAAGGGCAACTCACAAGGAATTTTAGAACATTAATTTTGGGAAATATAGGGAATTTTTACATGGCTTCCCGAAAAAGACAAGTTTTTATCAGAGAAAATACGGATATTTTTACAGAATCTTTAAAAAAGTGGTTCAGAATTTCGATTATCCCCTGTAAATTTTCGGGATCATGACTCTGTACTGATACAGACAATGGGTTCAGATTTTGTTAAGATCACGGATAAGTTGCAATTTTAGGACAGACCTCTGTTCGAGATTTCTCTGATCACACCTGAAAATCATCACGTCATGATTCGAGCAATTCAGGACTCAGCCTCTAAAGTTCGGCTTTTGGCATCTACCCCAGGGTCAAAATTGGTCTATTGAACTCCGGTGCAATCGTCAACAAATTAAGAAATACAGAGAACTTCCCCCTACCCCATCTCCTTGAGAGAATCATAGATAATGTTGAATAAAATTTTGGGAAACCTCTTGCTTCTGAGTGTTGTCAGCCTAATAGTGGGTTGCACTCAGACTTCACCGACCCCCTCGGCGACGACACCAACACCTACCCCTACTTCCACAGGCACAAAAACCCTTGTGATTGGGGATGTAACCAACCAACCCGCTAAAAAAATTACCCGCTATCAACCTTTGGCGGACTACTTAGCAGCACGCTTATCTCAATTTGAGATTGGGATGGGGGAGGTCAAAGTAGCACCCGATGTGGGAACAATGGCAGAATTTCTCAAGTCGGGTCAAGTCGATCTCTACTTTGATAGTCCCTATCCAGCCATGATTGCGACCAACAAATCAGGTTCTCAAGCTATTTTACGGCGTTGGAAGGGGGGAGATCCAACCTATCACACTGTTATTTTTGCCTTAAAAGATCGTGGGATTGAACGCTCCGAAGATTTGCAGGGAAAAATGATGGCTTTTGATGATGTCACTTCAACTTCTGGATTTGTTTTACCCTTTGTTTATCTTAAGGAAACTGGTTTAAAACTGAAGGAAAAAGACTCCACTACCGATGAGGTAGGGAGTGATGAAGTGGGGTATGTGTTTAGTAAAGATGATCAAAATAATATTCAATGGGTGATTAGCGGTAAAGTCGATGCAGCAGCAGTTGATTATCGAAGTTATTTAGAAATTCCCGAAGAAAGTCGCAATGCAATGGTAATTTTAGGGGAAACTGAGGAAGTAGCCAGACACGTTGTTTTAGTTCGATCCGGTTTACCCCTTGAACAGGTGGAAGCCATTAAACAAATCATGCTAGACATGGATAAAACCCCAGAAGGAAAGGCTGTCTTAGAACAGTTTGAGGAAACGGCTAAGTTTGACACGTTCCCGACTCAAAAAGACATCGCCAGAATGCAAGAGTTATATGAACAAGTTCAAAACAGGTGAGTTGGATGCTCCCATTCCGACACAAACGATTATCGCTAGCCACGAAACTTTCGTTAGCTATGACCAGCTTGGTGATTGTGGCGGTGGCGGGTGTTACTTGGCTCTCACTCCACCGTCAACAACAAACGTTTCGCCAAGAGTTGGAACAACAAGCTGAACTTCTACTTAATACTTTAGCCGTTACTACTTCCGATCCGCTTTACACTTTAGATGCAGATTTCTTGGAAGAAATTATGCAGCAATTGGGACGAAATCAAGTTTTAGTTGCGGGTCGAGTTTATGAAAAAGACGGACGGGTGGTGGCGGATGCTTATAGTAATTCAGTTCTAACCTATGGGATTAAACCAGATCCGTTAGGTCAACAATTAATTCAAAGTGATCAGCCGATTTTCCTCTGGGAAGCCGATCAATTATTGGCGGGTCGTGCGGTTGTGGTCGGTCGTCAACGTTTGGGCGCTGTCAGTGTGGGGTTGCCTACAGCCCCGTTATACAAAAAAATGGAGGAAGTTCGCACTCAAGGGATTATTGTTGCGTTAATTGCAGCAGGTGCAGGAACGTCTTTGGCGTTGTTAATTAGTCGGTCTATTACTGAACCTCTACAACAGATGACTATAGCAACACAACAATTAGCGGCGGGAGATTTAAGTCGAAAAATTGAGATTAATAGCCAGGATGAATTAAAAGTTTTGGCGGATTCGTTTAATAGTATGACGGCTCAATTGCGGGATTTAATTCAGAGTAAAGAACAGTTAATTAAAAGTTTGGAATTAAGGGCTGAAGATTTACGGCAAAGTGAAGCCAAAAATCGAGCGTTATTGAATGCTATCCCCGATTTGATGTTTCGGTTTAATCGAGATGGCTTATTTTTGGATTTTAAAGCCCCTAGAGGAGATCATTTCTTGCGATCGCTGGGTAAATTTATGAATCGGACGGTTTATGATTTATTGCCTGATTATATTGCCCAGATTTATGTTCACTATGTTACCACTGCTTTAGAAACCCAAAACATACAGATTTTTGAGTA
Organism: Planktothrix mougeotii LEGE 06226; assembly: GCF_015207485.1. Classification (NCBI taxonomy): domain Bacteria; kingdom Bacillati; phylum Cyanobacteriota; class Cyanophyceae; order Oscillatoriales; family Microcoleaceae; genus Planktothrix; species Planktothrix mougeotii. The sequence continues at coordinate 6,501 of NZ_JADEWU010000121.1, read as the reverse complement.
TGAATGGTTTGTTCAGGGGAAACGCCGTCATTTTGAAGCTCGAATTGTGGTTAGTGGTCAGGAAGAAGTTTTAGCCATTGTTCGGGATATTACCGAAAGTAAATTAGCCCAAATAGAATTACAACAAGCGATGGAAGCCGCAGAAGCCGCCAACCAAACTAAAAATGAATTTTTAGCCCGAATGAGCCATGAATTACGCACCCCTTTAAATGCAATTATTGGTTATAGTGATTTACTCCAAGAAGATGCTAAAGATTTAGGATATTTGGATTTAGTACCCGATTTAGAACAAATTAAAGCATCAGGAATGCACCTACTAACGATTATTCAAGATATTTTAGATATTTCTAAATTGGAATCGGGAGAAATGACTCTTTATTTAGAAAGTTTTGATATTTCTACGTTAATTAATGAAGTTCAATCTACGATTCAACCTCTGATTCAAACCAATAATAATACTTTGATTATTAAGGGCGCGAATTATTTAGGCAAAATGGTTGCAGACCGAACAAAAGTTAAACAAATTTTATTTAATTTATTGAGTAATGCTACTAAATTTACAGAGGCAGGTATTATTACTCTCACGATTTCTCATTCTTCTGTTCGGCAAATATCCAGTCAACATCAACCTAATTTACATTCTTCTTCAGTTAATCAATCTTTCTCTTCAAAAGCCAACGATTGGATTACATTTAGTGTTGCTGATACCGGAATTGGTATGACTCCTGAACAAATTAATAAAATCTTTGATCCGTTTATTCAAGCTGATAATTCTACGACTCGTAAGTATGGAGGTACTGGATTAGGATTATCGATTACTAAACAGCTTTGTGAATTAATGGGAGGGAATATTACTGTCTCTAGTGAAATTAATGTGGGCTCAACGTTTACTTTTTGTCTACCCAGAGTCCTTGAAGAAATTTCCCCAAAACAGGAGACAGAAGACCTACTCAAATAGGAAGAAGCCCTGAAGGGCTTACCGTAGTGAGTCCTTCAGGACTCTATTATTAATTTCAAATGTTAGGAAGAAGCCCTGAAGGGCTTACTACTATGAGTCAAGAGACAGAAGACAGCTATAAAATAGAAAATATATTTAAAATCTCGCCCTAGCGTAGACTCCTGTTAAACTTACCGACTGTTTTGATCAGATTAATTCCAATTATCCCAGATTTCTTGTTCTTCCCGATAAGCTTGTCTTAATCTTTCTATTGCGGAGGGTGCGATCGCACTTTTCACTAACCCCACCAATTCACCCCATTGATACAATTGTTTGCAGGATGTGGCCTCATGAAATTGAAATTGATAGAATTTTGTCCAAAACTCCGGTGCTTTTTGACTGCGACGGCTTCTGTACCAGCGTTGACGCCACCGCCCGAAATCTTCGGCTTTGGGGGGTTCTACTTCTAGGATAGCAGGGAAATCTGCATAACTGACAAACTGGCTAATTCCCTGAGCATGAACATAAACCACATATCGCCAGCATTGAATTTGATAGATCTGTTCGACTTTAATATTGAACATCAACGCCACCGTCTGTTCGGTCACAAATCTAGCTAACGGATGCAGGATAGCAGATTTATGAAGAATTTTTGATTCGGTAATAACGGGTGCGTTTGGCGTAAGAGTTGCTATCATGAGATTAGATTTGGGCAATTTTGTCCAAAGGTAGTTTTCTAAGTGGTCGTCTTTGAGTTTTCGAGGCCTAAAGACGATCATCTTTATTACTGACATCATCAGTATACGGTGTTATGCCAACTCTTGTCAAGTATGGGTTTAATTCGAGTTAAAGTCCGAGAACTGGCAGCCGAGAGAGGTTGGACATTAAAGGAAGTCGCAGATCGTTCTGGTGTAGTTTATAACAGTGTTAAACATTACGCCCGATGTCCTGGGATGACGAAAGTTGACTTTACAGCGCTTCAGAAATTAGCACGGACTTTTGATGTGATGATTGAGGAAGTCGTGGAAGTTTTGGAAGATTAGGAATTTGCTGAGTTGGGGTCGAAAATCTGCTGAATTACTATTATTAATTTAAGATGGGTTTAGTTAGAGTCAAAGTTAAAGAATTGGCAGAGGAGAAAGGCTGGACACTCAAGGAGGTTTCTGAGCGTTCTGGCGTGATTTATAGCACTGTCAGAAGTTATGCTCGACGTTCTGGGATGGCAATGGTTGATTTTACGGCGTTACACAAATTAGCGCGAACTTTTGATATTATGATTGAAGATTTAGTTGAAATTATAGAAGAATAAAATTGTCATTTTTGATCAAAATAATATGGGTTTACTTAGAGTTAAAGTTAGAGAACTGAAAACCCAAGAATATTCAAGTAAATCGTAGGGACGGGTTTGTCCATCCCTAACTCCGAGGATTCAGAATTATGACATTTAACCATGATTATTGTTAGGGATTAGGTATTCTAATAATAACCCCCTTACATCATCAGTTAGTAGGGAATTTTCCCCAATCGTGCATTTGTTCTAAAATCGGTTTTAATCCTTCTCCTAATTCCGTTAATGAATATTCAACTTTAGGGGGAATTTCAGCATAAACTTGTCGATGAATAACCCCATCGGCTTCCATTTCCCGCAATTGTTCGGTGAGCATTTTATGGGTAATTCCCTGAATTGAACGTTGGAGTTGATTAAACCGTTTTACCCCTATCCATAATTCTTGGATAATTAAAATTTTCCAGCGTCCACTCATCACTTTTAACGTGATTTCAGCCGGACAGGTTGATTTTTCAAAAGGCAGTTCAGACCCTTGCATAGTTCCAAGTTCGGGCGTGACGAACGAAAAAGTGCGTACTTCCCATTCTACTGTTTTTTCTTTAAATTAAAAAGAGTAGGGTTAAATCTAAGAAAAATATGATTACAATTCGTAAGTCTCAAGACCGAGGACATATTAAAATTGATTGGCTAGAAAGCTATCATACGTTTTCCTTTGGGAATTATTATGATCCTGAATATATGGGATGGAGAGCCCTACGAGTGATTAATGAAGATTGGGTACAACCGGGTAAAGGGTTCCCGACTCACCCCCATCGAGATATGGAAATTATTACCTATATTTTGCAGGGTTCCCTGGAACATAAAGATAGTCTAGGGACAGGTTCTATTATTCAACGGGGTGAAGTTCAACGCATGAGTGCGGGGACAGGAATTCGTCATAGTGAATTTAATCCCTCTACAACTGAGGCGGTGCATTTATTACAAATTTGGCTACTTCCTGATACTGAAGGTTTATCACCCAGTTATGAACAACAATCTTTTCCTCTATTAGAACAGTCCGGTCAGTTACAATTAATTGCTTCACCCCATGATGTTGATCAAGCGGTAAAAATCCATCAAAATGTTAATTTATATGCAGCCTGTTTGCAACCTAACGATCGCATTTCCTATTCCCTTCCTCCCCAACGTTATGCTTGGATACAAGTGGCTAGAGGTGAAGTCATCCTGAATCAAGTCTCTTTGACAACAGGTGATGGTGTGGCGATTTCTCAAGAACCTGAAATAACTCTTACCGCTTCTAGTGATGCAGAAATTCTGCTGTTTGATTTAGCCTAATTTTTTACCAGAGTAAGGATGTTGCCAGAAGATCTTTACTCTGGTTTTGGACTAAACATAAAACCCTAACATACGGATTGCGAAATAACCGTATCTCTAATAACTTTTTATTTAAAAAATTAATTCTCGATCAACGTCATATTTATAGTAAGATTGAATGCAGTTTAGGGTTGGATTTGTCCTGGCTGCGATCGCACCGTTAGCAAAACAATCGGATGTCATGAGAATTCTCACCAAACCCTTCAATTTAACACCTGCGGATCAACACAGCGACTTTGACTGATCAAATTTCACTTCCTAGGGTAGCTTTGTTACAAAAATTCCTCTAAAATGACTAATTAAAATTCTATTGGCTCGGATCTTACCTTTTCGTTTTAAAATCTTAAAATATTGTAAATCTATCTAGCTCCGATAACCTAGTATTTCCATTAACTCCCTATGGCTATTGGCTATCTCGCCCTGGTTCTCCATGCCCATCTTCCTTTTGTCCGCCACCCTGAAAGTGACTATGTGTTAGAGGAAGAATGGTTATTTGAAGCAATTACCGAAACCTACATCCCCTTAATCCAAATGTTTGAAGGGTTAAAGCGGGACGGAATTGATTTCAAGATGACCATGAGTTTAACTCCTCCTCTGGTGTCCATGTTGCGAGACCCGCTCCTTCAGGAACGCTATGATCAACATCTCACTCTCCTCCAAGACTTAATCGAACAGGAAATAGATCGTCATCAAAAAAATGGGCATCTTCGTTATCTGGCGGAACATTATGCGGAAGAATGGCAGAACGCCCGTAAACTTTGGGAACGCTACAACGGTGATTTAGTTACGGCTTTTAAACAATTTCAAGATACGAATAATTTAGAAATCATCACCTGCGGGGCGACTCATGGCTATTTACCCCTGATGAATATGTATCCCCAAGCGGTTTGGGGACAAATTGAAGTTGCTTGTCAACATTATGAAGATACCTTTGGCCGTCGTCCCCGTGGGATTTGGTTGCCCGAATGTGCCTACTATAATGGCTTAGAACGAATGTTAGCCGATGCGGGAATTCGGTATTTTCTCACCGATGGTCATGGGATTCTCTACGCTCGTCCCCGTCCTCGCTTTGGAACCTATTCCCCTATTTTTACAGAATCGGGTGTAGCAGTCTTTGCACGGGATAACGAATCTTCTCAGCAGGTGTGGTCTTCAGAAGTAGGTTATCCAGGAGCATCTGAATACCGAGAATTTTACAAAGATTTGGGCTGGGAAGCGGAATATGAGTATATTAAGCCCTATATTATGCCGAATGGTCAGCGTAAAAATACCGGGGTGAAGTATTACAAAATTACGGGTCGGGGTTTAGGATTATCCGATAAGGAACTTTATGATCCCTATTGGGCAAAGTTGAAAACGGCTGAACACGCTGCGAACTTTGTGTTGAACCGTGAACGCCAAGTGGAACATCTGCATGGGATTATGCAGCGCCCTCCGATTATTGTCTCTCCCTATGATGCCGAACTTTTCGGACATTGGTGGTATGAGGGGCCTTGGTTTTTGGATCAATTATTCCGTAAAACTTGGCAAGATCAAAAGATCTATGGAATGACCCATTTAGCTGATTATCTTCAAGCTTTCCCCACCCAACAAGTGTGTCATCCGGCTCAGTCGAGTTGGGGATATAAAGGATTCCATGAATATTGGCTCAATCATACTAATGCTTGGATTTATCCCCATCTCCACAAAGCCGCAGAACGGATGATTAAAATGGCAGGTCGAGAGCCCTGTAGTGAACTAGAGTTACGTGCCCTGAATCAAGCGGCGCGAGAATTATTGTTAGCACAGTCCTCCGACTGGGCTTTTATCATGAGTTCGGGAACCATGACCCCCTACGCTGTGCGTCGTACCCGTTCTCACCTGATGCGATTTAACAAAATCTACGAAGATATCAAAATTGGTAAGGTTGATTCCGGTTGGCTGGAAAAAGTCGAAGCCATTGATAATATCTTCCCCAATATCGATTTTCGCGTCTATCGACCATTGATGTAAAACTAGGAGCCACAACCCACAAGCCAGAAGTTAATCATTTCTCCCCTGCGGTAGAGGTTTTTTTTGTAAATGTGTGAATGATAAGAAAATTGTAAATTTTTGTTAAGTTAAGGCATTTTGTAAAATAGAATACAGAATCTTCTGGTATATTAAAAATTGAAGACAAAAACAGCCTGTTCTTTTTTAGGCTCGTCACTTAGGAGGATAAACTCATGGGTACTCAAGATCAAGCTCGCGCCTTAATGATGCGTCATCACCAAACCATCAAAAATCGTCAACAGTCCTTACTCAATCGCGTTGCGGATGAAGTCGGTACAGAGCCCGGTGATTGCACCATGATTCAAGGCAAACCCAACAACCATTCTGCAACTAGCTATGATCGCAGCAATGCCACAATGAGTTAGTCCGATTAAGAATTTTAATCTTTCTTAATATTTCGTTCAACAAACCTTAATTTACACAAGCGACAACAGGAGAAACAGATTATGGGTACTCAAGATCAAGCTCGTTCTTTAATGATGCGTCATCATCAAATGATCAAAAACCGTCAACAATCTTTACTCAATCGTGTGGCGGATGAAGTCGGTACAGAACCCGGTGATTGCACCATGATTCAAGGCAAACCCAACTCCAATGCTACCAATAATTATGGACGTAGCAACGCCACCATGAGCTAAGTCTCAACGTTAGTTTTTTTAAAATCAGGAAAACATTCAATTTTAAATAAAGGAGAAACAGATTATGGGTACTCAAGATCAAGCTCGTTCTTTAATGATGCGTCACCATCAAATGATCAAAAACCGTCAACAATCTTTACTCAATCGTGTGGCGGATGAAGTCGGTACAGAACCCGGTGATTGCACCATGATTCAAGGCAAACCCAACTCCAATGCTACCAATAATTATGGAC
>NZ_JADEWU010000120.1:0-12433 GCF_015207485.1 Planktothrix mougeotii LEGE 06226 | reverse complement strand
TTAACTCACGGAGTTTCACCCATAAATGTAATCAGTTATCACCAGTCTTAACACCTGGGTTAACCGTCCCATAAGCCTTTTAGCTTATTTTGGGTTAAACGAATCGCACAAACCGGAATCTATCAGCGTATCCTAAACATTACATTTAGGCTTTAGCTTCTGACTTCCATCTTTCATCCCCATAACATACGCTTTAGATTTGTAGCTACCTACCAGTATTCGACCTCTGTAGGAGTATATGAGGGCTTTTGACGTTCCTTGAAAATGGGATTATTACTTTTAGAATCAACCTATCCACCGAGGTACTTTTGGGAGTCTTAGTAAGTTTTACATAAAGAAACTTACTTTTGAAATAGTTTAATAAAGACTATTTCCTTTTCCCTTTGTTCTTTTGAACGCAGTGTATCAAGTCGTTTCACTACTTATTAATCACGATGGTTCAAGACGGTTGTTTACTTTCGTTATTCTTGAGTAATTGGCTAGAGAACTACCTAGGTACTGACTTGTACCCGATTTCCCGTTACTCCCAGCTTCAGCGTTTTGATAATCAGTCTGACACTGTGGGAATTGCCTAATCTCTTTGGTATTGGATGTCGTGTTCGGAAATCCGTACCATTGACTCCGAGATTAACCCTCCTTTAGGGTCACATTTTCAAAGTTAAGACAGGTTTGATTGGATTTATTGTTGGGTTTGAATGCCCTTATACCAATTGTCTACACCTATCTCCCTGCTTACGTTTTGGGGTTTTATCCCTAGACTTTGACAGGAACGTTTCGCACTTATTATTTTATTGTGACTGATTTAGTCAAGTTTGGTAATCTAACAACGATCTCATCCTAATCTAAAATCTATCCCTAAATCCAGTTACTGCACATCAACTAAAAACCCCTACACCGTAGATAGGGTAGAGGTTAGAGGGAATGAATAGATATAGTGTTGGTGAAAGCGGGTGGCGGGAATCGAACCCGCATTAATAGCTTGGAAGGCTATAGTTTTACCACTAAACTACACCCGCACTGTGTTTCACAATTTCTAACTATAGCATAAACTCCAGAAATGTAAACCCAGTTCTCAAACTTTTTTTTGAGGACTGGGGAACACAGAGGGGAAACAACTAAGACACGGAGGATTCAACGGTTTGTTTTGGTTTGAATTGCACCGTCAAATAATTGATCGCCTGTTTAACAAAGGACTGTAACAAACTAGCTTGTTGATTTTGCTGAAAGACTGTTTGTAGGGTTTTCTTGAGATTATCCCAATTCAGACTCGGATTCTCAGCGGCGTCTAACTGGATGTCCTGCGCTTGAAAATACTCAATTAAACTCAACCCTGCAATTCGGGTTAAATAGGCCGCACTCACCCCCTGAACCAGACTTCCGGCGATAAACGTCACGGTATTACTTTTCAACAACGAGGTTAAAGTTTGGGTGGAGATTTCCACAAACCCTAATTTCAACATCTGAGTGCTAATCGTCGTTGCAACTTCTTGACCTTGCTGAAGGGAGAATTTTTGTTGATAAATTGCCCCTAAATCCATGACTAATTGAGCATTAACCGCCGCCGTTGCTAACATATCTAAAGCCGGAACTGGATTGGCTACTGTTGCCGCCGCTGCAATCCATTGATATTGTTCAATCAATGGTAACGCCTGTTCTCGACGTAATTGATTAACAATTTCTTTCGCCTCTTGTCGCAATCCTAATGCTTCCCGATAGGTTGTTGCTAATACTAAAGCTTGTTGTTCTTGACTGACAATAGAATCAAGGTGCTTTGTTAACAAATCGAGAATCGGTGATTGCGCTTCTAGCCATTCTTGAACCGTCCCATCCTCTTGATGTTGACGAACTTTCACCGGATTTGGAGACGCGGCGATCGCAACAATATTATCTGAGGATAACACCCCGGTTAATGTGGTTTTTAACTGCTGCAAAATCACAGGTTGATCACCGACTAAATATTGATCTTGCTTATTCCACACTAAAATAACTCGATGGTAATTTGCCACCAGTCCCGAAAGAACCTTAAATTCCGGGTCAGTTAAATCTCCCCCGGTCACAAACAAAACCACATCCGCAGTCGTTAAATTGGGGATAGGAGAATTGAGATCGGTTGCTGAAACTTCTACCAAACTTAAAGTTTGAGACTGTTGAGGTAGCCAGTCCGACTGTAACCGTTGTAACAACGCTGTTTTTCCCACGCCTTTGTTACCCACCAGGGCGATATTTAGGTCGGTTCGTTGCAGATGAGTCTTGAGTTGCTGCGCTTGCTGTTGTAGGGTGTCTAAACGGCTGTCCTGAGTTGGGGTTTCAGTGGCTAGACGTTGGATCAGAGCTTGGGTTTGGGCGATCGCTTTTTCCACTAATTCCTGATTTAACGATTCTGGAGGGGGCGACAATTGCAGAGGTTCTGTCCCTTGTTGCTTCCACCACCACAGTCCGGCGCTTCCTAACGCTAAACTAAACAGCATCATTTGTCCGAATTCGGACGCTGAATGCTGAAGGCTTTGCAACAGCCATAGACCTAACGAAAGTCCTATCCCTCCCATTAAAATTGGGCGTTCCAATTTAACTGCCATCTCATCCTCCGCCAACGTCATCAAACCTTAGATTTTCAGTGGGGTTGGTTTGACATAAACCCTAATTTCTATGGTACTTCGACTCTGGCAAGTTGTGGAATTTTAGATCAAAATGATCAGAACAGATCCGTTTGTCAGAATCCCAGATTTTAATGAATCAGACTAAACCGATTGAGGAATAAATTAGACTCTGAAAAACCAGGAATTGATTTTGAACCTCTATGAACAGGGTCAAATTTATGATTACCTTATCGCCCGATTTACAGGCAGCAGAATCTTTTGTTTTAACCCTTCTCAGTATCAGCTTAGATTATCTAACCGATGCTTGTGTTTGGCTGACAAAAGAGGCTCGAATTCAAGGTTATAATACAGCCTTTAAAGAATTGGTTTTAGACTATCAAGACAATCATTTAGTTGAATTAGATTCTCTCGTTGATCTTCCCTTGAATGATTGTTTGCCCCTAACCCAAAACGGAAACCCGATTTCAATATCAGCCTATCCTAACCCAGAAATACAAAAGGGCAATTCTTGTCCCATCAATTATGAACTACAACGAGGAGAAGAACTATTTTTTTTGAGGATTTCAGGAAAGGTTTTAAATCTTCAAGGGCAAGAAATCATTATTTTATGGATTCGTAATATTACTTCCTTTAAACAGTTAGAACTTAAATATCAACAAAAAGAACAATCTCTACGCCAAACTGAAGCAGTATTAAGAGCTACCTTAGAAGCAACCGCCGATGGAATATTAGTGGTGGGGGAAGATTGTGATGTTCCCGTGTATAATCAAAAATTTTTAGACATCTGGTCAATGCCTGAAGCCTTAATGCAACCCAATCGCAGTCAAGAACGAGTGAAATTTGCGGCAGCACAAACCTTAGATCCAGTGGGGTTTATTGATCGGATTAAAAATTTTTCAACTCAACCTTCTGAGAAGGTTATTTTAGACCGCATTGAGTTAAAAGATGGTCGAATTTTTCAGCGTTATGGTCAACTACAATGGCAGGGAGATCGAGTTATGGGTCGAGTCTTTAGTTTTCGGGATATTACTCAACAGATAAAAATTGAAAAATCCTTAAGAGAAAGTGAAGAACGATTACGAACTTTGATTAATGCAACACCGGATATTATTTGTTTTAAGGATGGAGAAGGACATTGGTTAGAATCTAATCAAGCAAACTTAATGTTTTTAGAACTAGAAAATGTACCTTATCAAGGCAAAACGGATTGGGAATTAGCAGAGTTAAAACCTAATTATCGAGAAGCATTATTACATTGTCAAGCGACTGATGAACAAGCTTGGCAAAATGCTGGTATTTATAGAATTGAAGAAAAAGTTCTACGTTCCGATGGTCATCTGACGATTTGGGATATGATTAAAGTCCCCCTATTTGAACAGGATGGCAAGCGTAAAGGATTAGTAGTTTTAGGACGGGATATTACGGATCAAAAACGAGCCGAAGCGGATTTAAAAGCCAGTGAAGAAAAATTTAGACGAATTGTTGAAACGGCTCATGATATAATTTATTTAATGAATGGGGAAGGAATATTATTATATATCGCGCCTAATTTATTAACATTAACTGGCTATTTTCCCCATGAACTTGAAGGGCAACTGTTTACACTCTTTATCCATCCAGAGGATATATCGAAAACTTTTACTGTCTTTCAAACGGTCATTACAAGCGGAAAACAACAATTCGATATTGAATTTCGGGTTAAACATCAAGATGGAACTTGGAATTGGTATAGTGCCAATTGGTCAGTTTCTCAAGATGCTCAGGGAGATCAATTAGTGGTCGGAGTTTCTCGAAATATTAATGAACGTCGCCGTTTAGAAAATGAATTTATCTCTTTAGTTAGTCATGAATTAAGAACTCCATTAACCTCTTTAGTGGGGGGATTAGATTTATTAGCATCAGGACAGTTAGGACTGCTAACAGAACAAGGGAAAAATTTATTAAGTATTGCGATTAACAATACAGAACGATTAATTCGGCTGGTGAATAATATTCTGGATTTAGAACGGATGAAATCGGGTAAAATTTCCTTGGAAAAGGTTAACTGTAATTTAGCAAATTTAATGATTAAAGCTCAAGAAGCCATGCAAGTGATGGCGGATCAAGCTCAAATTGAATTTGAAGTTGATCCGTTTGATTATTATCTGTGGGTAGATCCAGATCGCATCATTCAAATTTTAACAAATTTATTAAGTAATGCGATTAAATTTTCTGAACCCAAACAGAAGGTTTGGATGACCGCAGAAGTGATCAAATTACAGGAAAATGGATCGAAAATTCCTTACATTTGTTTGCAAGTTAAAGATCAGGGACGAGGAATTCCTGCTGATAAACTACAGATCATTTTTGAGCACTTTGAACAAGTGGATGCTTCTGATTCTCGAACTAAGGGTGGGACAGGTTTAGGATTAGCAATTTGTCGCTTGATGGTTGAACAACATCAAGGAAAAATTTGGGCGGAAAGTCATTTAGGACAGGGAAGTATATTTTATGTGATGCTTCCTATCTATTAAACTCACTCCTAGAATTAACGCTCAACAAATTCTCGATATCTTCTCGATTTTGAGTTAAGATTTGAAGTTAACTCTGTCACCCCTAAAAACGCAAACTAATCAGATTACAGGGATAAATGTTATGCTAAACAAACAAATTTTAATTGTAGATGATGAACCCGATGTCCGAGCGATCGCTAAATTAGGATTAGAACTAGGGGCAGGTTGGCAGGTGATTACCGCTTGTTGTGGCGAAGAAGCATTAAGCCTTGCTGCTAACCATCAACCCGATGCTATTTTATTAGATATGATGATGCCTGATATGGATGGCAGGGTGACACTAGAATGTCTAAAATCTAATCCCCATACCCAAAATATTCCGGTGATTTTAGTGACAGCAAAAGCTCAACAGTGGGAACGAGAAAATTTTTCAGGAATGGAGGTGGCTGCTGTATTTGCAAAACCTTTTCGACCCTTAAAATTAGCTGAACAAATTAGTCAAGCTTTGAATTGGCTGAACTAGCATTGATAAAATAGTGGGGATGAATTTTAAGTTGTAATGTCCTGCTAAATTTAAACCTCTATTAACCAGAATCTAACTAAGATGGATCTAGTTTTCTCAAGTCAACTTCATGTTTCCCCCTTTTTACCCTCAGAACTGACGTACTAACCCCGAAAAACTGAGCTTTTTATTCTCTTCCTGAATCTGCCATCACTTCATTCTATTAAAAAACTGGGTTTTTGCGACTATTCTGACCCTGAAGAATTACAATAAAGGTTAGGTTTACCCGATCTTAAATCTTCAATTATGTCCAAATCTAAAAAAACCGAGCCAAAAATTACCAAAGACATCAATCTTAAAGCTCCTCAATATTATCTCAGCCGAGAACTGAGTTGGTTAGAGTTTAACCGTCGCGTTTTAGCCGAAGCTTTAGATCCTCGAACACCTTTGTTAGAACGACTGAAATTTTTAGCGATTTTTAGTTCTAATTTAGATGAATTTTTTATGGTGCGCGTTGCTGGAATTAAGCGGCAAATTGAAGCACAAGTTAATAAACTCACTCCTGATGGTCGAACCCCCCAACAACAACTCAATGCCATTCATGAACGGTTGTTACCGATGGTAACAGAACAGCATCAATATTTTGAACAACAGATTAAATCGGAATTAACTAAAAATGGAATTCATTTATTAAATTATATTGATCTGAATCAAGAACAACGAACGTATTTACAGCGTTATTTTGAAGATGGCATTTTTCCAGTTTTAACACCCTTAGCCATCGACCGCAGCCATCCCTTTCCTTATTTATCAAATCTGAGTTTAAATTTAGCCGTTGTTCTTAAAAATCCCGAAACCAAAGAAGAATTATTTGCACGGGTGAAAGTACCGAGTTCTTTTCCACGATTTATTTCCTTACCTAAAGAATTACGAGGACAAGCCAATGGCGAATTTGCGGCTTGGATTGGGGTTCCTATTGGTCAAGTCATTGCCCATAATTTAGAATCGTTATTCCCTGGAATGGATATTCAAGATTATTACATTTTTAGAATTACACGGGATGCAGATTTAGCGGTTCAAGAAGATGAAGCGGATGATTTATTATTAGCCATTGAACAAGAATTGCGAAAACGCCGCGTTGGGGGGTCTGTTGTTCGGCTGGAAATTAATAGTTCAATGCCCGATTATTTACGCAGTTTATTAGTCGATGAATTAGAATTAGAATCAGAAGATATTTATACGGTCGATGGGTTAATGGGGTTACGGGATTTAATGTTTTTTCTGAGTTTACCCTTACCCGAATTAAAAGATAAACCTTGGAATGCGGTTTTACCTCGTTGGATGAAGGATAGCGAAGATATTATTCCAGCGACATCAGGAGAAGATGAAAAAGATATTTTTGCGATTTTACGACAAAAAGATGTCTTAGTTCATCACCCGTATCAGTCTTTTTCGGCAACGGTTCAACAGTTTATTAATCAAGCTGCCCATGATCCGAATGTCTTAGCGATTAAAATGACTTTATATCGGACTTCCGGGGATTCTCCGATTGTTACGGCTTTAATAGATGCGGCAGAAAATGGAAAACAGGTTGCGGTTTTAGTCGAAATTAAAGCTCGATTTGATGAAGAAAATAATATTCAATGGGCGAAAAAACTAGAACAAACGGGGGTTCATGTTGTCTATGGATTAGTCGGACTAAAAACCCATACTAAAGTTGTGATGGTCGTGCGTCAGGAAGCGGACGGAATTCGCCGTTATGTTCATATTGGAACCGGAAACTATAATCATAAAACAGCTAAACTGTATACCGATTTAGGATTATTAAGTGCCCGACCTGAACTGGGAGCAGATTTAACAGATTTATTCAATTTTTTAACCGGATATTCCCGTCAACAATCCTATCGGAAATTGTTGGTTGCGCCTGTGAATATGCGACAACGATTTTTAGACTTAATTGATCGAGAAACCGAACACGCTCATCAAGGTAAAACAGGTCGAATCGTTGCTAAAATGAATTCCTTAGTTGACCCGGAAATTATTGAAGCTTTATATGCAGCGTCTCAAGCGGGAGTAGGGATTGATTTAATTGTCCGAGGAATGTGTAGTTTGCGTCCCGGTTTAGAAGGAATTAGTGATAATATTAAGGTGATTAGTATTATTGGACGCTTCCTAGAACATTCTCGAATTTTCTATTTTAATAATGGCGGAAAAGAGGAGGTTTATATTGGTTCAGCCGACTGGATGCCTCGCAACTTAAATCGCCGCGTTGAAGCCATAACTCCCATTGAAGATCCTGATATTGCTAAAGAGTTAGAAGAGATTTTAGGAATTATGTTATCCGATAATCGTAAAGCTTGGGATTTACAACCTGATGGTCAATATATTCAACGTCGTCCTGCTGAAAATGCTCCCGAATTATGCGCCCATGATATTTTAATGGAGACGGCTTTAAAGAGTTAAGGATGATGAATTATTGGTTACTGAAATCTGAACCGGATGTTTATAGTATTGAGGATTTAAAACGCGATCGCACGTCCCTTTGGGATGGGGTGAGAAATTATCAAGCGCGAAATTTTCTCAAAGAAATGGAAATTGGAGATCTGGGGTTTTTTTATCATTCTAATACTAAACTTCCCGGAATTGTAGGACTCGTTAAAATCATTGAAAATCATCTAATTGATCCAACTCAATTTGATGTTCAGAGTCCCTATTTTGATTCTAAAGCAACCCCTAATACTCCGAGATGGTATACGGTGAAAGTTGAATTTGTGGAGCAATTTTCTGCTATAATTAGTTTAGAAACTCTCAAACAAACCTTTAATGCTGAAGAATTTGGCGTTGTTAAACGGGGAAATCGTTTATCCGTCATGCCCGTTTCACTATCCGTTGCTGAGAGAATTTTAGGGTTACAATAATCAGGATTTTCCTTCTCTTTCCAAAGAGGATTGAAGAAAATCTCCACAACTGCTACAATGATGTAGTATGCAAACATTACACTTTTAAATTTTGAGGCATTGATTCAAACAGAAACCCTAGACTTATTAGAATGGGAACGGTTATGTCGCCATTTATCCACCTTTACGGCGACAAAACTCGGTGCTGTGGCGGCGCAGCATTTACACATTCCCACGACTCCCACAGAAACCCTGCAACTGTTAGCTCAAACGAAAGAAGCTTACACCTTAGAACTGCGACAAACGGGTTTAAAATTTGAAGGAATTGAAGATATTGGCGTTTATTTAGAACGGGTAGAACGCCTAGGAATGTTATCAGGAAATGAACTGCTTAATATTGCCACAACTTTAGCAGGAGCAAGGCAGTTAAGACGTAGTATTGATAACCAATCTGATATTCCTATTTTAACAGATTTAATCTCAGAATTGCGAACCTATCCTGAATTAGAACAGGAGATTCATCGCTGTATTGATGAACGGGGAGATGTTGCTGATCGCGCGAGTCCTAAATTAGGAGAAATTCGGGGACGGTTACGCAGTCTTCGAGACCGAATTTATGGGATTCTACAAAGTATTATTCAACGAAAATCTAATGCAGTTCAAGAACAGTTAATTACCCAACGGAGCGATCGCTTTGTCATCCCTGTAAAAGCGTCTCAAAAAGATGCAATTCCAGGGATTGTTCATGATAGTTCAACCACAGGTTCAACCCTCTATATTGAACCCAAAGCTACCATTGATCTCAATAATCAACTCAGACAAATTCAACGGCAAGAAAAAGCCGAAGAAGACATTATTTTACAAGCTTTAAGCGAACAAGTTGGAGCGGTTAAACCGGATTTAGAACGATTATTAATCATTGTCACAACCCTCGATTTAGCCGTTGCTAAAGCTCGTTATAGCCTGTGGTTAGAAGCAAATCCCCCCTCATTTATTGATGTAGAATCCTCAGAAGAGGCAACTTCAAATCCCATTAACCTTCGACAACTTCGCCATCCTTTATTAGTGTGGCAACAGCAACATGAGCAAGGCTTCCCCGTTGTTCCCATTGATGTTTTAATTCATCCCCAAATTCGAGTTGTAGCCATTACTGGCCCTAATACTGGGGGGAAAACGGTTACTTTAAAAACCATTGGATTAGCAGCATTAATGGCAAAAGTGGGGTTATTTATTCCCGCGAGAGAACCCGTAGAATTACCTTGGTTTGATCAAGTTTTAGCTGATATTGGAGATGAACAATCTATTGAGCAAAGTTTATCAACCTTTTCCGGTCATATTCGCAGGATTAGCCGGATTTTAGCAGCGATTAATTCTCAAGGTGAGACGGAAGAAAAGACCCGTTCTTCGAGTTTAATCCTATTAGATGAAGTAGGCGCGGGAACCGATCCAACGGAAGGTAGTGCTTTAGCGATCGCACTTTTACAATATTTAGCGGATCATAGCTTATTAACCATTGCTACCACTCACTTTGGGGAACTAAAATCGTTAAAATATGAAGATGAACGGTTTGAAAATGCCTCCGTTGAATTTGATGAACAATCCTTACAACCTACCTATCGATTATTATGGGGAATTCCAGGACGTTCTAATGCGTTAACCATTGCTAAACGCTTAGGATTAAACTCAGAAATTGTTGAACAAGCGGCGGGTTATGTCGGGGAAAGTTCCGAGGAAGTTAATCAAGTCATTGCTGGCTTAGAAGCACAACGCCGTCAACAGGAAACAAAAGCTAAAGCGGCAGGTCAACTCTTAAAAGATACAGAACGTTTGCATCAGGAATTAGCCCAAAAAGCAGCCGCGTTAAAACAACGAGAACGGGAGTTAAAGCAAGTTCAAGAACAGGCAATTCAAGAGGCCTTAATTCAAGCTAAATCGGAAATTGCTAAAGTGATTCGGCGCTTACAACAAGGCACTCCAACGGGTCAAGATACCACCCAAGCAACGGAAGCTTTAAATCAAATTGCTCAACAGTATTTACCCTCTCGAAAAGAACCCCCAAAACCGCCCCCAGAGTTTAAACCGAAAGTAGGAGATCGGATTAGAATTCCTCGGTTTGGTCAAACGGCAGAAGTCTTAAGTGATCCCACTTCAGATGGGGAAATTACCGTGAGATTTGGGATAATGAAAATGACCGTTGGGTTAGCCGAAATTGAATCCTTAGAAGGCTTAAAACCGACTATTCCTAAACCCCCAGAACGGAAAAAAGAACCCACTCCTGAAAAGGAACAAAAACCAGAACAACCTATTGTTAGAACGTCTAAAAATACAATTGATCTTCGAGGAAAACGCACCTCAGAAGCTGAAATTGAACTGGATCGAATGTTGGGTCAAATTCATGATTTTGGAGCAATTTGGATTATTCATGGCAAAGGAACCGGACAACTGAGAAAGGGAGTTCATGAATTTTTGACCAACCATCCGTTAGTGGAACGATTTGAATTAGCTCCACAAAATGACGGGGGCGTTGGTGTTACAATTGCTTATTTAGTAAATCGCTAATTTTTGGGTTAAATCATTGACTGTTTAGGGGTAAAATGTCCATGATTGATGTTAACCCCTGTAGAGACGCGCCATGGCGCGTCTCTACGGCGACCCTTTCATTAAAAGAGGTTGTTGTAAAATTCTTTCCCTGAGTTCATGCTAAATTCTGATGCTAATGATGAGCAAAAATCAAACCCAAATAGAGACGATTTAAACCTTGATCCCCAACCCGAACAATGGGGTGAAATTACGGTTAAAATTCAGTTATTATTATTAGCCATTGAAGCCTTAACCGGAATAGCCTTAGAAACTATTTTACAAGTGGGAACTCTGCTGAAAATAGAGGCTTCTGTTCCTGATCAAATTCAATTATTACAAAAACACTCAGAACAAAATCCTGTATCTATTGAAGAAATGCGATCGCTGGTTCTGATTATTTGTTATATTGCTCAACAGGATCAAATATTAATTCGCCGTGCATTAGGGTTAGTGGAACAAATGACCCATCAAAAAACAGAATTTCGTCAAGTCACCTTGCTGCGGGAATATTTAGATACCTTTAATGAAAGTTATCAACAATGGATGACCCCACACCCTCAAACCCCCTTAGACCTTGATACCCTAGCCATTAAATTACTGATTGATTTATTATTTTATAGTAAACCTGATAGCCATGAACAATTATGGTTAACGCTGATAGAGTCGCCAGTTTAGTTTATCCTTAATGGTTAAGATATTATGATGATTATTCGACGCTATACCCCCCCAACTTGCAGCTTAGAAGTTCAGGCGAAACGTTCTTTTCTATCTCGTCTGAAACAACAACCAATTTTAGAACAGTTTAAATTTAAACTTTGCTTTGATGATCCGCGTTTACCCGATGCCGATCATATTACCATTGAAGGCGATCGCACGCAACTAGAAACCCTCTATACAGTTATTAAAAATTATATTCAAAATTTTCTCAATTTCTCTCCCAAATCCACTCATCAATCTGAAACTTTATCCCTGACTTCTTCCACTGAAAATACCCCAGCTTATGTAATTTTTGATGGAGAACCTTCAGAAATTACCATTAAACCTGATGGCTTATTATATCATAATTTATTTTTAGGTAATTTATCCGATAATTCTGCCCAGTCTTTAGTTCATTTAAGCGTTTTACAACTCTTTGATCTCGCCACCGCCTTAGACGAATATCAAGCAGAAGCCGAACAATTACCGAATCTAAAATCCTTAGAAAAAACCACACCGGAATGGTTAAAAACGATTTTATTTATTATAATTTCTATTAGTTGTTTAACAGGTTTAATTAGACTGATTAATCTCTATCGCCAACCCCAAACTCAAACCGCCACCCAACCGTCCCAAACCGTTCAAATTCCGCCCCCTAATCTTGTTCCC
>NZ_JADEWU010000119.1:0-12436 GCF_015207485.1 Planktothrix mougeotii LEGE 06226 | reverse complement strand
TCAGTAGAGAGGCGCTATGGTAAGTTTCTAAACTGACAACTGACAACTGGTACAGACGCGCCATGGCACGTCTCTACACTGATAACTGGTACAGACGCGCCATGGCGCGTCTCTACACTGATAACTGATTGTCCCCAGGAGGTGATTGCTGTGTTTGCTTTAGAATTTCCGTTCCCGGATAGGGAAGACCACCCAACCCAAGCCGAAACCTTGAACCAGACCTCGGTGGAAGCTTCGGCGTTACTGAAGTATTATGGTTTTGATTTATCGGATCAGACTTCTGAACAAATTGCGGCTGAGTGGCTAGAACAATATGAAGCTTCTTGGGTGTTTTTGGCAATCCTAGAAGCACTATATCAAGGACGTTATAAAGCGATTTCTGTACAACAAATCTTAATTTATTGGCAACGTCGGGGACAAGCGATTTATCATTTTACCTCTGATTTTGAGCGTTTAATTTGTCATCGCTTTCCCCAAAATTTATTACTGAGGAGTCAAAATTCCGAATCATTACCGACTCAGGAAACCCAAGAAAAAACAATAGAAAAAGATATTAAACCAGAAATCAATTCCGAATTAGAAACCCATGAAACGGATAAATTATCCCTTAAACATCCTGATTTTTACAGGAAGTTAAAGGGATTTATGGGTGATAAAACTCAAGAAAAAAAGAAAGATTGATTAGGGACTACTATTAATCGGATGCGGTGACATTTTCATAGACTCCTTTGTCTCGTTTGACTAATTTCGTAAACCCAGCGTTTTTATAATCGGAATTAGAGGTGGGAACTGAAAGCATCGGTGCACTGATGACACGGCGCACAGGAGCATCTTCAGGGGTTTCTCCTAGGGCACACTGGGCCAACTGGCAAAGTTCACCCCAGGTTTTGATCTCCCGGCTATAGGAGTGCATCACTTCTATCGTTTGGTTGTTGCTTGGACAGAAATAATCGTAGATTGGCATAGCAAGGCTTTCTATCACAGTGGGTGACGATTGATATCTCTATTATGGAGGGTTTTGCTCAAAGTTTCACCCCCCCAAAAAAAGGCAAGACCCAAACCGGATGCAATTTTACCAAAATCAGAGATAATACGGAAGTTGAGGTTGTGATTTCCATTCATTTGCTCAACAACATCTCATCCTCTATCGTGATCAAGAAGAAAAAATACACTTGGCTTCGAGGCTGACTAAAAAAATTATGAATTTGACGGGGGTTTTAAGTTTCCTAACACTATAAAATTGAGTTTATATTAAAATTTTCTGACTCTAACCTATTCTGATGAGGATGTATCGATGAGTGATTTTAAACCAACTCCTGAAACTAATATGACAACTACTCAACTGTTAGATCGTTATCAACTTCATGATGCTAATACTTTAAAAACTTGGGCAAGTTTGCACGGAATTTATAAGCAGGATGGTTTATTTACTCCTTCAGAAGTGGATTTAATTGATCATGTTCATCATCATGTTTATAATTTAGGAATGACCGTTGATGAATATCAAAATTTCTTAAATCATCGCCTCCATCGGGTACAATCGAGTGTAGAAGCGGAACCTGCTATTGTTCAGCAAAATCCGGTTCCTGATGAAATTACAACAGAAGCCTCCCAAGCTTTAGAGTCATTAATGGAACAGTATTCCGAAGCGATTGAATTGATGGGGGAACGCATTGCGGATCATTTTATTGATGAATTAGATTTATCCGTGATGCGACATTTGGCAAAAAAAGTTAAAGAACGTCAATTATTAAATGGTCAAGCGGCTAAACCGAATCGTTTTTTAAGAACAATTCAAGCGGTACTTAAACCTAAAAATAGTCCTTTATTAGCTTCTCCTTCTCCTGAAGAAACGACTGTACAAATGGAAAGTAATCATCGCTTAGGTTAAAGGCTTTTTAAAGGTGTTGGCTGTTAACAGTTAACACCCGATACCCGATACCCTAGTTAACAGGCAAGATGCCTGTTCCACACACCCGACACCCGATTTTGATCGAATGGACTCATCTTTAAATCCCAAGAATTTTGTTAAATATTTGTATCAACAGGCAAATTATCATTTAGCACATCAACAAGTTGATGAAGCGCTGTCTGTGTGTTTGGCGGCACTGAATATAGATCCAGAGTATGCACCGATTTGTAAAACATTAGGGGTAATTTGGCAAGTTCAAGGAGATTTTGAACAGGCTGAATTTTGGTATCAAAAAGCTTTAAAATTAAAGCCGGATTATGCAGAAGTTTATGGAAATTTAGGAGATATTTTTGCTAACAAAAAAGATTGGGAAACCGCAATTTTAAATTATCAAAAATCGATTCAATGTAATCCTAATATAGCCGTTATTCATCGAAATTTAGCAAAGGCTCTTACTCAAGTGAATCAACTCGATGAAGCGGATATTTTTTGGTATAAAGCGTTTCATTTAGAACCCAGTTTAGGACTATTTTCTGAACATTTAGTCTTAGGAAATCGACTGTTTCAAAAACAGGAAATTAACAAGGCAATTTTTTGTTATCAGAATGCCATTCAATCTAACCCCCAGGGATATGAAGCGTATCATAACCTAGGAGAAGCTTATTATCAACTGCAACAATGGGACAATGCAATTCAAGCTTATAGTCAAGCCGTTGAAAGAAATGATCAATTTTTCCCCCCTTATATGGCGTTGGGGAATATTAATAAACTATTAGGCAAATGGGAAAATGCAATTCAAGCTTATCAGCGTGTGATTGCCTTAAATCCGACGGCCTATTTACCTTATTTTCAAATTGCAGAAATTAAGTTTAAATTACAACAATGGGATATAGCGATCGCCTTTTACCAAGAGGCTCTAAAATTAGAAGATAAGAACCCATTTATCTATTTATCTTTAAGTCGAGCTTATAGTTTTACAAAACAATGGGAAGAAGCGATCGCCGTTTCAGAAAAAGCCCTAAATATAAACCTGAATTTACCCCATTCTCATACCCATTTAGGGAACTTTTTATCAGAAATTGGGGAACTTGAAAGATCGATTCAATGTCATCAGAAATCCCATCAATTAAGGGGATGGACTGCCAGCATTGAGAAGAATTATCACTTTACCAAAGATTGGTTTAGCGTGAATATTCCGAACTGGGATAAAGCTCTCCGTGCTTTCGCTGATCTTCCCCAGATTCAAGGCTTAGAAATTGGCAGTTTTCAAGGGATGTCTGCTTGTTGGTTACTGGATCAGATTTTAACCCATCCAACGGCAAAAATGACGTGTATAGACTTAAGTTTTAAACCAGAATTTGATCAAAATATCGTTAAAACTGGAGCATCGGAAAAAGTAATTAAATTAGAGGGATATTCTCAAGACATATTACCAACTCTTTCCCCTCATACCTACGATTTTGTTTATATTGATGGCTGTCATTTAGCCTCAGTAGTCTTGCAAGATGCGTTACTATCTTGGCAATTACTGAAACCGGAAGGAATCATGATTTTTGATGATTACGAATATCGAGATCCTGAACATCCCGAAGAAGATACTCATCAAGGCATTGATCAGTTTTTGAATAGCCTCTCCCAACCTGCAAAAATTTTACATCAAGGCTATCAGTTAATCCTGCAAAAAACGGTTTAAGCTTTTATGCTTCAAACCATTCTTGCGCTTCTTCCCATCCTTGACCTTTTCTAACAATAACAGGTTCATCGGCGGTTAAATCAATAATTGTTGAAACTTGATAACCTGGATCTGAGGTATCATCAACAATAATATCAACTAATTTTCCTAAACTATCGTACAATTTGGCTTTATCAATTTGACCTTCTATGGGCAATGCGATCGGAGCTTGACCTTCTTCTTCTGTGGTAATATGGGCAGAGGTGGAAATAATCGGATTTCCTAAAGTTTCAATAATGGATAAACACGCTTGATGATTGGGAACTCGAATTCCGGTGGTCTTGCGTTTGGGAGACATGACTAATTTAGGAACTAATTTAGTCGCCGGTAATAAAAACGTGTATGTCCCTGGAATTAAGCGTTTAATTAACCGATAAGCTGAGTCACTGACAATGGCATAATCAGTAATATTCGATAAGGACGAACAGAGGAAGGTCAAGGGTTTATCATTGGAGAGTTGCTTAATGCGTCGGACTCGTTCAATGGCCGACTTAACGGTTAAATCACAGCCAATGGCATAGACCGTATCCGTCGGATATAGCATCAACGCGCCATCCTTGAGGGCCTCTTTGATTTTTTCTAGGGTACGTTCTTGAGGGTTTTGGGGGTGAAGTTCGTAGAGAATTGCCATAGTCAAATGTTGTATTTTAGAGAATAAATTTTATAGTGATTTTAAGACTAACAGACTAACGACAAATTATGGCTAAAATTGCTTATTTTCAATGTCCCACTGGGATTTCTGGGGATATGTGCCTAGGGGCTTTAGTTCATGCCGGGGTTCCCATCGATTATTTAAAGGAAAAGTTAGATTTACTGGGAATTGGGGCGGAATATCAGTTTAAAGTCAAATCTGTTCGTCGTCAAGGACAGTTGGCTACTAAAGTTTCCGTTAATTTAACTCAACAGCAACCCTCCCCAAAAAACATCCATTCCCATCATAATCAGGATCAGGCTCACAATCATCTGCATCAAGATGAAATTCATCCCACCCATAACCTCAGCCCCACCCGTCATTTATCCGATATTGAAGATATTATTCTTAAAGGGAAATTACCGAAACAGGTAGAAGTTTGGAGTTTAGCAATTTTTCGGAAATTAGCAGAAGCAGAGGCGGCTGTTCATGGCATTCCCTTAGAAGAGGTGCATTTTCATGAAGTGGGGGCGACGGATGCCATTGTGGATATTGTGGGAACTTGTTTGGGTTTAGATTGGTTGAATATTGATCAATTTTACTGCTCAAAATTACCCACAGGAGGAGGGACGGTTTGGGCGGCTCATGGTCAATTGCCCGTTCCGGCTCCGGCGGTTTTAAAGTTATTTGAACTGGGGAAAGTTCCGGTTTATAGCAATGGAATTGAACGAGAATTAGTTACACCAACGGGTGCTGCTATTATGGTGACTTTAGTTGAATATTTTGGAGAACCTCCAGCTTTATCGATTCAAACAATTGGCTTAGGGGCGGGTTCTCATGATTTTCCCATTCCTAATATTTTACGGCTTTGGATTGGAGAACACAATCACCTTTATAATCCTGATATGGATTCAAAAAGTAATCCAGAAATTCAAACAATTTCGGAGACAATTGCGGTCTTAAAAACTCAAATTGATGATTTAAGTCCTCAAGTGATTTCTTATACGTTTGAGTTATTATTTCAAGCGGGAGCAATTGACGTTTTTAGTCAACCCATTACCATGAAAAAGTCTCGTTTAGGAGTTTTATTGACGATTATTTGTCACCCCGAAGACCGTCAAGCTTGTGAAGCGATATTATTTCGAGAAACGACAACTTTAGGAATTCGTTATACCCTGCAAAATCGCAGTATTCTCAAACGGGATATTCAAACGGTTCAAACTCCTTATGGTGTTGTTCGCATTAAGGTCGGGTTTTCGGGAGAAAAGATTACGAATGTTCAACCGGAATATGAAGATTGTGCCAAACTGGCTAAACAACATAAAATTAGTTGGTTAGAAGTCCATCGATTAGCCTTACAAAGTTGGTATAATTTGCCTTAAAATTGCGAATAGAGAAGAGAGATCAATAATTAAGCTTCTATGTCTTATCCTAAAAATTTATTAAGAATTTAAGCTTAATTTCTGTTGCTCTTTATACTAGAATTAGCATTGGAGAGCCAAAATCATGAGTTATCTGTTTGGATCTGCTTTTATTCTACTGACTTATTTAACAATTGCAGGGTTTAAATTAGATCGAGAATATCAACGGGGGGTTGTTTTCAGATTAGGGCGAGTACAGGCGGTGAAAGGGCCGGGTTTATATTGGATTATTCCCGCCATTGATCAAAAAGTTCAAGTCGATATTAGAACAAAAACCGTTGATATTGAACCCCAAGAAACAATTACATCGGATAGTGTTACCATTCGCGTTAATGCAGTTTTGTATTACCGTTTAATTGACCCATCTAAAGCAATTGTTAAAGTCGAAAATTATGAAAAAGCTGTTTATCAAGCCGCGTTAACAACCTTGAGGAATGTCATCGGTCAAAACAGTTTGGATGATGTTTTACAAAATCGAGATAAAATTAATCATAAAATTCAAGAAGTTGTTGATGAGATGACAGAATCCTGGGGGATTGTTATTGAACGGGTGGAAATGAAGGATGTTGAAATTCCCACTTCTATGCAACGTGCTATGGCAAAAGAAGCCGAAGCGTTCCGCGAAAAACGAGCGCGTTTAATTAAAGCTGAAGCGGAACAAGAAGCTTCAATTAAATTAGCAGAAGCCTCCCAACTGATTATGAAAAATCCCGCAGCTTTAGAGTTAAGGCGGTTACAAATGTTATCGGAAATTGGCGCCGAAAATAATACTACAACGATTGTTGTACTTCCTTCAGATTTAACCTCATTAGCTCAAAATTTGGCCGTTAAACCCCAATCCAAAACTTCTCTTCCTGCGAAAACCGAATAAAAAGGTTTTTCAACCCTATTCCCTATTCCCTACCACTATAGGCTACAAATCTAAGGGTTAAAGAGAGATTGATTAATTTTCATCCCAAATGAACCCGTTTAAGATTAAGCTAGAAGTTTAGACGTTTTTTCTTGAATCACCATCATGAACTTCCCGTTATCAACAACAGATTGGCTAGAAATTTCTAAGTGGGTTGGAATTGCGACTTTAGTTTTTGCCGGAATTACGGCTTTAGCTTTTATTTTTAAATGGGGAATTCGGTTTAGATTAGTTGGAATCACGGCCTTTACAGGGGTTTTAACCGTCGGGGTTTTTGGCTTAAGTTTAGGTCTATTTTATCATGTTGAAATTCCGGGCGCAGTCCGTTATAGCCGGGTTTTTGATGATGGCGGTAGACAAATTGTAATTGCCGTTCCTCCTAATATTACCGAAACTCAATTAAACGCCACATTACGTCAAGCGGCGGCAGATGTATATTCTCCGGGACGAGGTGGACAATTCCAAGAAGCGTTGTTAATTCGTGCTCGAACTCTGGTTCATCCTGATGCAGAAGTGTCTCAACCCCTCTATTTAGGTCAGGTGAAACGTTCTGTAATTGAACGAGAAAATGATAACCTAGACATTCAGATTTTTAGTAAAAATATGGCTCGTTTACAACAGTTTAACTCTTAAATTCTGTTCAAGTTTAATCCGCCTTTTGAACGATTAAATGGGTGGGTTGATATTGCAGAATAAAGGTTGTCATTATCTCTCGTTCTTCGATAGTTGGAGTGGCTAAACATCCTGATGTTCCCGTTTGAGAAACATAGGAAAAAGCCGAAGGATCATAATGCACCCCTAACCCTAATCGTTGGGTAGAAAAAGTGGGTGTAATTCCTGACCAAACCCCCCCAAATTCTCCGGGTGCCTCTTCTACAACACCCGGAGCATCAAAGGTATAAATCCCAAAGGGTAAAGGCGTTTGAGAACCGGGTTCATCGGAGGGAATTTGTAGACCAATGCGCCCAGAAACACAACGGACAGTATTAATAATTTTGCCCATATTATCGATTAATTGGGTTTGATAAACTTGTAAACCGCCTCCAATTTGTTCCTGGGTTTGTGTGGCTACAATTTTAGAGCCTGGAAGGTTTAAAATGTCAGGATTAATCAGGGTTAAAAATTTTGCAGCAACCCAACGATTTGTCCCGATGGGTGTCCACATTTCACCCTCGACATTAACAGACTCTCCACTAATTGTAACCGAGGTTCCATTTTGTAAAACCTCAACAATTTCACCATTAGGAGTTGAACGCACATTGAGGGTATCACCGTAAGTTGTGACAATAGCAGTCGAATTCATATCACCCTTTGTCAGCTAATTAATTTCATTTTATCCTATTTTTTTGAATATGCCATCTCTCCCATAATATATGTTGCTTGAATGGCTCGATCATCTCCTAATATAATCAATGTAAAGACTTTTTCTGCTATTTCTAATTGAGTTTGATTCGATAAAATTTGTTGATTTTTTAAGCTCATTAACGGTGTTGCATTACAATCTAAAACAATAAAATCTGCTTCTTTTCCTATTGCAAAGTTACCAATTTTATGATCTAATTTTAAGGCTTTTGCTCCCCCTAATGTTGCTAAAAATAAGGCTTGAAAGGCGGATAAGGTTTGGCTTTGTAATTGGGCGACTTTATAAGCTTCATTAGCAGTTTGGAGTAGGGAAAAACTGGTTCCCGCACCAATATCGCTTCCTAAACCCACGTTAATAGGATAACTTTTAGATTTAGCTTGATGCAGTTTAAATAGTCCACTTCCTAAGAATAAATTAGACGTTGGACAAAATGCGATCGCCGATTTTGCCTCGGATAACCGTTTAAATTCATCGTCGCTTAAATGAATACTATGGGCAAAAATTGAACGATCTCCGACTAAACCCGCTTGATCATAAACGTCTAAATAGTGTTGAGCTTCGGGAAATAGTTCAGCTACAAATTCAACTTCTTGAATATTTTCTGAAAGGTGGGTTTGTAAATAAACATCAGGAAATTCTGTTAATAATTTTCCTGCTAATTTCAACTGTTCAGGACTGGAGGTAATTGCAAATCGAGGGGTAATAGCATAAAGTAAACGTCCTTTTTTATGCCAATTTTGTATTAACTGTTTTGTTTCTTGATAAGAGGTTTCTGGGGTATCTTGTAAATAATCTGGTGCATGACGATCCATCATGACTTTACCCGAAATCATCCGTAAATTTCGCTGATAAGCTTCTTCAAAAAAAGCCTCAACGGACTGGGGAAAAACTGTGGCAAAAACTAAGGCAGTTGTGGTTCCATTTTTGAGGAGTTCATCAAGAAAAAAGGCTGCAATTTTTTGAGCATATTCTCGACTACTGAATTTTCGTTCTGTGGGAAAAGTATATTGATTTAACCAGTCTAACAGTTGTTTTCCATAGGAGGCAATCATTTCGGTTTGGGGAAAATGAATATGGGTATCAATAAACCCTGGCATGATTAATAAATCGGGATAATGGGTAATGGTAAATCCTTGATATTTTTCTTTTAAAGTGTTATAATGGTCAAAGTCTTTAATAATTCCTGCTTCTACAACTAATAATCCATCGGGAATATAACGAACACTGTTTTCTTCTGATTCATAGAAGGGATCAGCAATAAAGTCTAAAAATGATGAGCGGAAAAGTTTTAAGTTTGTCATGGTTGAGGGTTAGTCTGGGCTGATATTTTTATAAGGGTTAAGATTAATTTAACCACAAAGACACAAAGAAGTGATAGACGGTGCGTGCGCTGTGCTTACGCACCCTACGGGGGTGGAGTTTGAGCAAATTTTTCATAAAGACGAAATTGAGCAATTTTATAAATTTCTGCTAAAGCGGTTATTTTTTCTTCCTCTATCGAATGATTTAACCGTTGTTCAAAAGCCAATAAAATACTCGCTTTTGTATGATTTTTAACAGCAATAATAAATGGGAAACTGAATTTATTTTTATAACTTTCATTTAATTGATGAAATTGTTCATATTCAGAAGAAGTTAAACAATTTAACCCCACTCCTGCTTGTTCTTTAACCGATGCTTCTGCCATTTTTGCTTTACTTCCTAAGTCAGGATGAGCGCAAATTAAAGCTAATTGTTGTTGTGAATCACTATTTTTAACAATATCAACCATTGTTTGATATAAGGATTGAATATCTGTAAAGGGTCGTTTTAACCAAGCTTGTTCAGCAACCCAAGGAGACGCTTCAAAAATAGCTCCTAATACTGTGATAAATTCCGTTTGATTCATTTGATTTAAGGCGGATAAGGAATAGCTGTTTGTCATGTCTAACTCCCTCGATAGGTGCTATAAGACCAAGGTGAAACTAATAACGGAACATGATAGGCTGCGGTGGAGTCAGCGATGCCAAATCGAATCGGAATTTGATCTAAAAATAAAGGTTGGGAGAGAGATTGATATTGAGTTTTAAAATAGTCTCCTACCGCAAACACTAATTCATAAATTCCGGCTTGAAATTCTGTTTCTGTTAATAAGGGATTATCGGTTCTTCCATCTGAATTGGTGACTACTATTTTTAACTGAATTCGTTCTCCTGTTTCTATATTAATTTGCCATAATTCAATCGTTAAATTAGCCGCAGGACGACCGTTAGCCGTATCTAATACATGAGTTGTAAGTTTACCAACCATAGAACAAAAGTTAAGGGTTAAAATAAGTCTCAAAAATCTATTTTCTTCTAGTGAAATGGCCCTCCAAGAATCGTTTTGCATAAAGCATCGGTAACATCACGTTCCGTTTCTTGTTTCAATTGTTCATACCATTTTTGGGTTAACTCTGGGTCTTTACCATAAATCATATCTGCACGTTTTCGAGCTTTGAGAACCAGGGTAGACGTGCGTTCTTTGCGCTCTGCTTCATATCGTTTTAACGCATATTCTACGCCTAAATTAGTCGTTAATAAAAATCGAGATAATATTTCAGCATCTTCCATCGCTTGACATCCCCCTTGTCCTAAAGTTGGAGTCGTAGCATGAGCCGCATCTCCTAACAATGCAACTCGACCTTTAACAAGAGTTTCTAAGGGGTCTAAATCATGTATTTCTAAACGATTTGACTCATAGGGATTAAGACGTTCAATTAAGCGTTGAACTGGAAACGGCCATCCTACAAAAATCTGTTTTAATTCCTGTTGACGATACTCCGGTTCTACCCAAGTTCCTTTTACCATCGGACAACCAAAGAAATAATAAAATCGATTATTTCCTATCGGCATCATCGAGGCACGTTTACCCTCACCGACATAAATGACCCAAGTATTTTTATCGCCTAAATCTTCCTGAATTTCGATTAAACCATTCCAATTGACATAATTAGCATAACGCAATTCTACCGGATGACCAACGACATAATCGCGCAACTGAGAATGAATTCCATCCGCCGCAATTAACACATCGCCACTGGTTTGATATCCATCAGCAAAATAGGCGGTAACTCGATGTTCATCTTGTTCAATTCCAATACATTGAGCATTAAGTTTAACCGTTTCCGTATCGCTATTAAACGCTTTTAAGAGTAAAGATTGTAATGCCGTCCGGGAAACGGGATAAGGTCGTTGTCCGACGGTTTGTATCACCGGATGTAGAGAAATTCGATTGAATAATTCATTGCGATGACTGCGATATTCCATCACATCCATCAGTCCCCCAATTTTAGCAACTTCATCACCCAACCCTAAACTATTGAGAACTTTAACCCCATTTGACCAAAGTGAAATTCCGGCACCTGCGGGACGAATTTCGTTTGTTTTTTCATAAATTTCAATGGCATATCCCGCCCGTCGCAGGGTTAAACCTGCGGTTAATCCTCCAATTCCAGCCCCAATAATAATAACTTTGAGATGATTCATAACTTTAAGGATTAGAAGATGGCTCTAAGGCAATTTGAGTATAGAGTTTTAAAGCCGAACTCCAAACTAAATAACCTTGTTGACTTAAATGTAAACCATCCGTGCTTAACTCCGGTCGTAAATTGCCGTCAGCATCGGTAAATAAGGAATGTAAATTAAAATAATAAGCACCTTCTTCCTCCGCTATTAATTTTAACGATTGATTGAGATTCCGAATCCGTTCATTGGAAATTTTTAATAAACGGTCACGCCCTTCCCAACTAGACTGTTTACCACTGTGGGGAAGAATAGATTGGACAACGATTTGAGTATCAGGATGTACCCAACGTAAATCTCGAATAATTTCTCGATAATTATTTAATAGTGTTGTATCGTCTACTCCCCGAATTAAATCATTAATGCCAATCATGACAAAAATAGTGTCCGGTTGAGTAATATCAAACAACTTAATTCGCTTTAATAATCCGGCGGAAGTTTCCCCAGAAATCCCTTGATTTAACCAAGTTTGTTCTCTCGGTAAAAGTTCAGACGGAAACCACAAACTCAAGGAATCTCCTACTAAAATCTGTAAATGTTCCGGTGAGCGTTCTGCAACAGCATTCGCTTCCCGCTTCAACTGTTCAACCCACTGTTCATACGTCCAGCGATGACGAGGGACACTAGCTGAATTCAGCAAAGCTGAGTCCGATGTTGATTGGAACTGAGTGGCCCCAAGAGCATCCGTTAACGATGATGTCGTTGCACCTGAAACAGATTGCCTCTGCATTATCAATCCCAGAATGATAAATAAGAGTAACCCATTGCTGATTAAAGATATCCAAGCCCAATGGGGAATAGTTTTTGAGCGAATAAACACTGGATTCCAATGCTGCTTAAACAAGACTGACTCAACCTAATCCGTCCATTTAACATTTAACATCGGTTTCCCTGAAATGGGCAAAAAAAATACCCCGGTTTGGGG
>NZ_JADEWU010000118.1:0-12679 GCF_015207485.1 Planktothrix mougeotii LEGE 06226 | reverse complement strand
GCATAATTCCCCCTCCACCCCCAGTTAAGACCATAAATCCTTGCTGGGTGACAAATCGGGCAAAATCTGCCGCCATACGATACTCTTGAGTATTAGCCGGAATCCGAGCCGAACCAAAAATACAAATTTTGCGAACATGGCGATAGGGATAAAAAATTTGAAACCCTCTTTCTAAGTCCAGCAAAGAGGCGGAAATAATTTTCCAATCCAGAGTCTCAAATTCTTCCCCAGCCATGTGAACTAGGCTTGAAAGTGCTCGTGAAATCCACTTCTTATGCTTTAAATTCGGCAGTTGATCAACTAACTGAATAATATCTGCTTGTAGAGAATCTACCGCTTGGCTAATGTCAGAGGAGTTCATAAGATTTTATCGCGTACAACAAAGCACCTCAGACCCAAGGTTCCAAGGCGCAACACCCGTGAATAATGAGCTTGAGGTTCGAATATCATTTTGGAGGACTCAAGAACTCCGTCTAGCAACTGACTCAAATGGATTGTTTTTGAAGTCAGTTGTTTAGATGAGTTGTCAACCCCTGCAACAATGATTAAAAAGTGTTCCCTAACGACTTCAGGTATTTGGCTTCAGATACTTTTCTAAAGTAGACGCTAATGTCGTTTTAGGAACAGCACCCACAACCATATCCACTCTTTGACCTCCTTTGAAAATCATCAGAGTCGGAATACTGCGAATACCATACTGACTAGCAGTAGTAGCATTTTCATCTGTATTGAGCTTGACTACTTTTACTTGTCCGGCATATTGCTCTGCAATTTCCTCGACAACAGGTGCAACCATGCGACAAGGCCCGCACCAAGGCGCCCAAAAATCCACTAACACTGGGATTTCGCTGTCAAGCACATCTTCCTTAAAACTAGCATCAGTAACTGTTAAGGCGTTGGACATCCCTAGAAATCCTTATATATAAGACCCTATCAAATTTGACAGTCTCATCGTAGACACAAGAGTATCTAACGAGAGCTTCTTGCTTAACCGATTGAATAGGCAAAGCGTTAATTTTAGATTTAACAACTTTCCTACCCTCTTGTCCACAAGAAATTAGATTATCCGTCCACTGACTGTCGAACAGTAGACGAAGCCAGAGAGGAGATTAATGCTCTCCAGTTTTTGCTTTGTTTTTGTCTATCCTACTCGGATGTTGAGCAAGCTGTTAACTCGGCAATAACTCCTTATTATATTTCAATACGGGCTTGAATTAACCATTAGGAGAACTTAGCTCAAATGCAATGATTTGAGTTAGATCATCTATCCCTAGAGGGATAACGTTACAGGGAGACAGGGGAAACCCTGGCTTTATTAGAGCTTAAATCTCTTCAAAATTAAATTCAACCTTATTATGGGGACAAGGCTTAATTCATTTCGCCTAGATTTAAGTGGATTCTTCAAGGCAGACCCTTAAACCAATCTTACCGCAAAAGGATATTCGGTTGAATAATTACTCACCGGAGAGTCCATGACAGAATTTTGATCTAACGACTTGCACAAATGAGCAGTTATCCTTATCCTAGGAGCAAGCGAATCTAAGCGGGTCGGTTCTAATTTTGTAAAATTAAGAAACCGCCCGAACAAAAGTTCAGGCGGAGTGTGGTGTGAGGAGTGAACGGAAACATACGTCTCCGCTTCTTCTATTGTGCCATTTTATTTCCCAGAATTCCAGGTTGAGTTGTAAAAATTACGACTGTTTAACAAGTTTCGTCAAGAATCCTTGAACCCCTTCTCCGTAAATTTACTTACCCATTCCTAACTGTTGAGCTTTTTGGTAGACTTTCCCTTCGGTCAACAGCGAAGGCGCAATCACCACTTCCACTTGCTGCATTTCTGGAATTGTCTGCGCCCCCAGGGTTCCCATACTGGTTTTTAACGCGCCCAATAAATTATGAGTCCCGTCATCCAATTGAGCAGGGCCACGCAGGATTTGTTCTAAGGTTCCCGTTGTCCCTACCCGAATTCGAGTTCCACGGGGTAACACTGGACTCGGCGTTGCCATTCCCCAATGATAACCCCGTCCCGGAGCTTCTTTAGCCCGGGCAAAGGGAGAACCAATCATCACCCCATCAGCACCACAGGCGATACATTTACAGATATCTCCTCCGGTGATTAATCCGCCATCGGCAATAATGGGGACATAACGTCCGGTTTCTTGATAGAAATCATTTCGGGCTGCGGCGCAGTCGGCTACGGCCGTTGCTTGGGGAACCCCAACCCCTAAAACCCCCCGTGAGGTACAAGCTGCACCAGGGCCAATCCCAACTAAAATTCCCGCCGCACCCGCTTTCAACAAATCTAAGGTGATATCGTAGGTGACACAGTTGCCCAAAATCACCGGAATGGGCATTTCTTGACAAAATTTGACTAAATCTAGGGGGGTAACGGACTCCGGTGAGAGGAAAGTGGTTGATACCACCGTTGCTTGCACAAAAAATAAATCAGCCCCGGCTTCAGCCACAACAGCCCCGTATTTACTCGCTCCCGCAGGGGTGGCACTCACCGCCGCAATACCCCCTCCGTTTTTAATTTGCTGAATGCGTTGAGTAATCAGTTCCGGTTTGATGGGTTCTGCATACAATTCTTGCATCAAGGTGACAAACTCATCTTTCCCCACTGAAGCGATGCGATCTAAAATCGGTTCTGGATCTTCGTAACGGGTTTGAATCCCTTCTAGGTTTAATACCCCTAATGCCCCCAGTTTCGATAATTCCACCGCCATGCGAACATCGACCACCCCATCCATTGCACTCGCAATAATGGGAATTTCTCGTTCAATGCCACCAATTGTCCAGGTTGTATCTGCCAAAACTGGATCAAGGGTGCGCTGTCCAGGGACTAACGCAATTTCGTCAATGCCATACGCTCTGCGGGCAACCTTGCCCCGACCAATTACAATATCCACTCTTGTATTTGTTCCCAAGACTCTATTTCTATTAAGACTATCAAAAATGAGGGGACATGGGGAGAACAGGAGATATGGGGATAGGGGAAATGAATAAGCCAAGCGCAAAGCTATGCCATAGACTCCAAGCCCATGATTAGGTCATCACAGTCAAGGGTCAACCGTTCACAACCCTGTCTAAATTTTTGAAAATTGCTAAAAACCGATGGGAAAACTGGGGTATTATAAAACAGCAGGCTTGAATTGAAATTACAGGATATTAACTATGACACTTCGACTTGGGGATACCGTACCGAACTTTACTCAAGCGTCCTCCGAAGGTGACATCAGCTTTTATGATTGGGCTGGGGATAGCTGGGTGGTGTTATTCTCTCACCCGGCAGACTATACGCCCGTTTGCACAACGGAACTGGGAACCGTTGCTAAATTAAAACCGGAATTTGACAAACGCAACGTTAAAGTGATTGCTCTGAGTGTGGATGATGCGGAGTCCCACAAAGGTTGGATTCAAGATATTAACGAAACTCAAAATACTGTTGTTAATTATCCGGTGTTAGCGGATGGCGATCGCAAAGTGTCCGAATTGTACGACATGATTCATCCCAATGCGAATGCGGCGGTGACGGTGCGGACTGTTTTTATTATTGACCCTAACAAAAAACTGCGTCTGAGCTTAACCTATCCTCCGAGTACCGGACGCAACTTTGATGAAATTTTGCGGGTAATTGATTCTCTGCAACTGACTGACCACTATAGCGTCGCTACTCCGGCTGACTGGAAAGATGGAGAAGACTGTGTGATTGTTCCTTCCCTCAAAGACCCGGAAGTCTTGAAAGAGAAGTTCCCCAAAGGGTATCAAGAAGTCAAACCCTATTTACGTCTAACACCTCAACCGAATAAATAAACGCATCTTGAGGAAAAAAACCCGGTTTCTGAAGGCAAAAATCAGAAATCGGGTTTTTCCGTAAGTCCAGTTAATCCCTAAAATGAAAGAAACCCACTGCAAAATTTTAACTAGGACATCGTTCATGGACATTAAAAACGGTTTTGTTGGCACCATTGGGAATACCCCTTTAATTCGATTAAATAGTTTCAGCGATGAAACCGGATGTGAAATTTTAGGGAAAGCAGAATTTTTAAATCCCGGTGGTTCTGTGAAAGATCGGGCGGCTTTATATATTATTAAAGATGCAGAAGAAAAAGGATTACTAAAACCCGGTGGAACTGTTGTGGAAGGAACCGCAGGAAATACTGGCATTGGATTAGCCCATATTTGTAATGCCAAAGGCTATAAATGTTTAATTATTATTCCTGAAACTCAATCTCCTGAAAAAATGGAAGCCTTAAGAACATTAGGGGCAGAAGTTCGCCCGGTTCCGGCGGTTCCGTATAAAAATCCAAATAATTATGTTAGATTATCAGGACGGTTAGCCTCAGAAATGGAAAATGCGATTTGGGCGAATCAATTTGATAATTTAGCCAATCGTTTAGCCCATTATGAAACAACCGGGCCAGAAATTTGGGAACAAACCGATGGAAAAGTTGATGCTTGGGTGGCTGCAACCGGAACCGGAGGAACATTTGCCGGAGTTTCGCTATTTTTAAAAGAAAAAAATCCTCAGATTAAAACCGTTGTTGCTGACCCGATGGGGAGTGGTTTATATAGTTATGTAAAAACGGGAGAAATTACGCCTCAAGGGAATTCAATTACTGAAGGAATTGGGAATAGTCGAATCACGGCTAATATGGAAAATGTTCCCATTGATGATGCCATTTTAGTAGATGATCATGAAGCTTTACGGGTGATTTATCAACTGTTAAGAAAAGATGGATTATTTATGGGAGGTTCTGTAGGAATTAATGTAGGGGCGGCGGTTGCTTTAGCCAAAGAAATGGGGCCGGGTCATACGATTGTGACGGTCTTATGTGATGGGGGTGCTCGTTATCAATCTAAATTGTTTAATAAGCAATGGTTACAGGAACGCAATCTCTGGCCGGATAATTTAGATTAATTGCAGGTATGTTTTAGGGCGAGAAAACCTCGCCCCTACAGAGGGTGATATTCTATTTTTTATCTTACCAAGGACTTCCGACTAAGGTAAATGCTGCCCAATAATAGGGATAGTTTAAATCGTTATTATTGAGATTTTTTAGAGTAGGAGGAAGGGTAATTTCTTGGTTTTGATTAACTAAAATTAAACGACCGTCCTCAATGCGAACTTGACCCCGAATCATGGCAATTTGTGCCGATTGTAAAGCTTTTGCTTTAATACCCATTGTTTCTAAATGGTGATAAAATTCGCTCATTAACCCTAATGTTCCTTCATCACTCACATACCACAAACTGGCTAATACTGACTTTGCACCGGAAGCAACAGCTAACCCCGCAAATCCTAATTCTGCATCTTTATCACCCACCGCAGTTCGACAAGCAGAAAGAACGAGTAAATCAACTGTTGGATCACTTAATCCTAATTGAGAAAGTTGATTTAAGGGAAGTTTTTGATCCCACAAGTGAATATAAGAATTACTCGCGTCTCCTGGTTTAAAATCGGCATGGGTAGCGAGGTGAATAATTGGGGTTGGATTGGTTTGGTATTGATTTTTAAGGTTAAATAAGGTAAAATTTTCATTGAGAAAATATTGATTTGTACCGAGTTCAGATGTCACCGTTGATAGTTCAAGGGGAACGGCAGGTAAGGGATTTTGATCTTGAAATTCCGAAGCTCCCATTGCTAATACATTTGCTTCAGCAGTTGAATGATATTGAGTATTGACTAAACTAAAACTCGGAATCAAACTTAAGGCATATTTTTCGACTAAAAATTGTTTGCCATCATAAAGCGCTGCCAAGGGAATTCCTCGTAAAATAGCATCCATTGTAAACATTAAAATATCAACATGGTCTTGTTTTAATTCGGGTTCAATCGGGGCAATAATCCATTCATATAATTGTTGTGCTTTTTGTAAGTAAGTACCTTGTTGATTTTTACGCAAACTACTCACTTCTAATCGGAATTCTTTGATTAAATCGACTAATATTTTTTGATTCACATTGGGAACATTTCGATGCACAATCGAACCATTTGCACGCACTAATACGATTTCTAATCGATTTTCCCTGGAATAAACATAAATCAGTGCAGACTTAGTATTCGTTTGATGGTCTAAATTGGATAATATTTGTGGAATTTGAGAGGATTGGGGTTGAGAGTTATTAAAATTTGTTCCCAAATAATTAGAATATTCATAGCTAATTAAATTTTCTAATCCTGATAGTGCTTGTTCAACATTCCCCATTTCAAAATTATTATTAATCTCTGTTTTTAATTCTACTATATCAGGAACTACAGAAGCAACTTGTGTCGTTTGATTCATGGGGGTTTCTGCTTCAGCAGTTTCAGTATTTTGAGGTTCTTCTGGAGTCGTAGTTCCATCAGCATTTTCAGGTTCTTCTGGAGTCGTAGTTCCATCAGTGTTCGAGGGACTATCCCCTTCATTCATCGAATTTTCATTCAAAGTAACTGAATTGTCTTCTTCTAAACTTAGAGGCGAATTTTCATCAATGACTCCCTCAGAAGTTGCTTGATTATCCCCCGATTGTTCATCTGTATCAACGGTTAAGTCATCTATAACTTCTGTTGGTTCTTGGGGATTCACAGTTGTATTATTATTCAAAGGAATTGCTGCATTTAGAATTGTAATATTTCCTTGATTAAAAGGATTAGAATTACTGACTGTTGTAACTGGAGGTTGAATCGTTTCTGAACCCGTCGTAATTGCTCCTGCGGTTCCATTTAACGTTGCATCTCCAATCACAAAGGGTACAGTTTCTCCGCCTTGATATTGAATGGTAATTGCACCCCCATTACTACCATTTGCCGAAGAAATACTAACTGGAATTCCATTTTGATCAAGCAGAGTTCCTTGAACTTGCAAGACCCCTCCACTGGTTAAATTAATACTCCCTCCTTGAGAATTCAATGTATTTGTGACCAAAATATTATTAACAGCATTAAGGTTAATATTTCCCCCTTGAGTTGCAATAGAATTGACAGTAATTTCACTCGCGGATTCTAAACGGACTAAGCCCCCTGCGGTGCTAATTTCACCGACTGAAATTGATGGATTTCCAGCTAATCCATTATCCTGAGTAGATATAATTTGATTTTCAGGGGTTGTGAATTGAGAATTAGGGGATAAATTAACGGGATTAGCTAAGGTTTGCACCCCAGATTGTAGAATTAATGCTGGACTACTATTGAGAATTTCTGCATCTGGATCTGTTATATTGGTCAGGCTAGTATCGGGAGTTGTAATATTAATATTTCCGCCGGAAATTGCCCCTTTGGATTCAATTTTTAAAGAAGATCCGGTATAGTCTCCAAAAATAACATCTGCTTCTGAGCTAATAATAGGATCATATAAACTGACAAAGTTTCCTCCGGTTCCTCTAAGGTTTAAAATGCTAAAATTTCCCCTAGAGGAAAAGTGAGCGTCTCCTGAAATAATTCCATCACTAATTAAGGTCATATTTCCTTGACTTTGTAAGGGGGTAATAGGGTGATTTAACGCTAAAATATCAATATTTTGATTGCCTTTAATTGTTAAATTTCCGCCTGCATTGGCTTTAAATGGGGTTTGTCCATCTCGAATTGTAACGGTATTTGTAGCGATTAAATTTAAGTCACCTGTTGTTGAAAGTTGATTTTCAACTAATGTTAAATTATTAACGGCTTGTAGATTAGCAGTTTGAGCATTAACTCTGGCACCAGAAGTCATGATCACATCCCCTGAATTCACGGATAATCCATTGCTTAAAACAACCTCTCCAGCTTGATTAAGGGTTGTTTGAGTTGCAGAATTTAATCCAGAACCTGTTAATAATTCGGGTAATGAAAGCGGATTTATAAATATAGAATTAGCGGTTAAATTAGGCGTAATTTCTAAACTTAAAGCATGACCTATTTGACTGATTTTAACTAAACTTTGACCCGGAACTGTTTGTACATAAATTTCTCCTGATGGTGCATTTAAGCTGCCTTCATTAATAACGGTTCCTCCCACTAACCTTAAGGATTGTCCCGAATTAATATTCAATTCCCCTAAGTTAATAATTGCACCCGGTTGAGGGGAATTAAATTGAAATTCACTCGGCGTTCCCACTAACGTTGACCAATTATTATTCCCAATACTATTAAACCAATTTCCCTGTCCAAAACCAATGGCATCAGCCGTAGTCACCGTAAAGGCAGCCGGAATATTTAAACTCGCATTAGACCCAAAAACAATTCCCGCAGGATTCATTAAAAATAAGTTGGAATTCCCGCCAATAACTTGAATTAAGCCATCAATAATTGAAGCTTGACCCCCCGTTACTCGTCCGAGAATATTTTGAATATTGGGTTCAGAAATAAAATTAACAATTTGACCTGTATTAACATTAAAATTTTGGAAACTATGGAATAAATTTGACCCATCAGAAGATCGTTGACCTCCTTGAATATTCCATTGATTATTCTGGGGAATGATTTGAGTTCCTGTTCCATCATTCGCGGGAATAATTGGTTGTGCGTGAACGAGAGGAGGAACAAGAACAGAAGCAAAAATGAATCCGAATAAAGATAAAGAATGTTGGATTTTCATAGTTAATTTTAAATTAAATTCCAAAGAGTGATTTCATCCGTTTTCTAACCCAAACCAGTGGATTGTTATCTAAATCTTCTTCCTCGCCTAAAATTCCCATTTCTCTTAACAGTTGTTGGCGTTGAAGTAGTTCTTGTTTCCGTTCTACTAATTTTTCAGCCATTTGATCTGCTAATTGAGGATAACTGGATAAAAAATGATGAAATACATTTCGATCCACAACAAATAAAATGGTTGTTTCTAAGGTTCGGACAGCAGCCGTGCGAGGAATTCCCATAATTAAGGAAAGTTCTCCAAAAAAGTCCCCTGGGTTTAAATTGCGAATATGTTTGTTGACTTTCTCCGAGATAATTTCCACTGAACCAGAAAGAATAATATGAAAGGCATCTCCTGGATCTCCTTCATGAAAAATAAATTCTCCTGATGGGATAGTTTCTCGATACCCTTGTTCAATTAATCCTAATAATTCTAAATCGGTAAACTGTTCAAAATAAACGACTTTTCTTAATAAATCTCGTAGGGATAGGGGGTTTGTTGATTCTAGTTCTAAACCCTCAGACTCTTCAACGGTTTGAATGGCAGAAAATTGACCTTGAGGAGAAGCCTGAACAGCAACGGGATAAGGGTTAAAAATTGTTCGCAATTCTTCAGGATTTTTGATCCATAAATCTCTTTGAGGAAGGGGGATAATAATATTGTTTTTTTTAAGCTCAGTTTCTATAATATAGTTTAATGAACTTTGGATTGGAAGTCTAGCTTTGGGTTGATCAATCCAAACTAAAAGCTCAAAATTAATCGCACTATCTCCAAAACTTCTTAACCAAACTTGAGGTGCGGGATAAGATAAAACTCTCGATTCTCGGCGTGCTATTGCTAATAAAACTTCTGTCACTAACACTGGATCACTTCCGTAAGCAACGGGAACTTGAATATGAATTCTACTATTAACATTTCCATAACTCCAATTAATAATTTTTCCACTGACTAAAGTTTGATTGGGTACAATAATTGAAATTCCATCATTGGTTAAAATCGTAGCAGCACGAATTGATATTTTGCGAATCGTTCCTTCTAAATCATCAATTTCAATATAATCTCCCACTTTAACCGGACGTTCAATCAGGAGAATTAATCCGCTTACAAAATTTTGAACTAATCCCTGGAAACCTAAACCGATACCAATCCCTAAACCTCCAGCTAAAAAGCTTAAAGACCGAATATCTAAACCACAGGCTTGAGGAACAATAATAAACCCTAAAGCAATGACAAAATAATAACAAATTGTAGCGATCGCGTCTCGGCTGCCTTCATCAAATCCCCATTTGATCAATAATTTATCCCGTAACCAATTAGTAAAAAACCGGGCTATTAAAATAACAGCCAACAATGAAATAATGACGGTAATAATTAAACTCACTGAAATTGTAATTTCACCTAATCTAATAGGTTGAGTGAAAATTTTATTTATAAATTGTATTATTCCTGAAATAATTGTCATGAATTTCGCCCTCTTTTTTCTGGTAAATCTACAACAATTTATATCTGTAATTAAAATCAAATATTCTAATTACATAAATTTTAAAAAATGACTAAATCTGTGAAATCGCTTTAATCAGTTTAAATTCATGTTTTAATTAAGGATCAACCGACGTTTCAATCCCATGAATCATCATACACTCAAAGCGACTTGTACAACGGTTCATTTAGGGGGGTTCTCCTGCAATTTACCTCCGGCTTTAGTGATCAACTCTGGAGATTCCATTGAAGTCGAAACTTATACAGGGTTCAAAATTTATCAAGAAGCACCAGAAGCCTTTCTCACCCCCGAATTAGTAGAAATTTGCCAGCATTTACCCCCAGAACGCATTGTAGGGCCAGGTTCCCATTTATTAACGGGGCCAATTTATATCCGAGAAGCACAACCGGGAGATGTCTTAGAAATTCAATTAGAGGAAATTTATCCTCGTTTAGCAATGGGATTTAATGCAATTCGCACGGGTTGGGGCGCTTTACCCCAACAGTTTTCTGAATCTCGATTACGGTTTATTTCCTTAGATTTAGAGAAAAATATTGCTGAATTTCCTCTCAATTCAGGGATTAAAATTCCCTTAAAACCCTTTTTTGGAATTCTAGGGGTGGCGACTCCAGAAACCCAACAATCTTCAATTCCGCCCGGAATTTATGGCGGCAATTTAGATAACCCAGAATTGCAAGCGGGTTCTCGTTTATTCTTACCTATTTTTGTTCCCGGTGCGTTATTTTCCATTGGAGATGGACATTCTGCACAAGGAGAAGGAGAAGTAAATGTTACCGCAATTGAAACCTCAATGAAGGGTAAAATTAAACTGAATTTACATAAAAATATATTGTTAAAATCTCCCTTGGCAGAAACTCCATCGGATATTATTACTATGGGATTTGCAGAAACCTTAGATTTAGCGTTTGAAGCGGCTTTAAAACAAATGATTGATGTTCTACAACAATTCTTGGGATTAGAAGCAGAGGAGGCTTATGTTTTATGTTCTCTAGCCGCTAATTTTAGAATTACTCAAGTGGTTAATTCTCCGCACAAAGGAGTTCATGGAATGATTTCTAAATCCATTTTAGGTTTTCCCTTAAAATCTCTGCTTGATCATAAGGTTGTTAGTTATTTATAAGGGCGAACGATGGGACTCGAACCCACGAGTGGAGGAACCACAATCCTCTGCCTTAACCACTTGGCTACGCTCGCCATACGATTTTTTAATATAGCACAGGATCAGAAACATGACTAGAGGTTTTCCCAAAAAAATTTTAATTTACTGATCCCAAGCTATGGGAAAGCCATATTAAGCGTTTTCCTGAGCGGATACAATCTCCGATAGGGCATAACGAGCAATGACGAAACAAGTTCTAGCTTGTTCAATCTCCGATAACTCAGACCAACACCCTGATCCTACTATAGGGGAACCGATTTCCATTCCTTCAAGTTCCCCGCCTCGCATTGCATAAGCAAAAGGACGGGCTAAAACCTGTAAATCTTCCTCTGACCATTGAGGTAGTAGTTCTTGAACACAGTAGACTAATTGATCCGCCAATGACAGACTTTGTGAAGAAACTTGTTGAGTGATCTCAGTAGTTACCTGTACCAACCGATGTAACAACTCATGGGGTATTTGTTCGGCAAAACGTTGTAATAAGGAGGTTTGTAAACTTGTGGCTAACCAAAGCTGATTTATTTTACCGATAAACCGTTGAGAGCTTTCAGCGAGTTCAGCGTCGGTAAACGCCTCTACCAAAAAATCGGGAGCTTCTTGCTTTAATAAATAAGCTTCAGCCTCCATCGTATGGGGGTTCCAAGGGTACGGTGACTCATTGGGAAATAGGCAATTGAGTAAATCCCATTCCGCTTGAATTTCTGGGTTTTGAGCATCGTTAATCATAATAGGAGCCTTTAGGAGAATTTTAGGAAGTATTGGATTTTAGATCACCCGCTAAACCCCACTGAATCATTTTCAGAGCTTCTATACTATATCTATAGTCAGTTCACATCGAAAATCCTCAGAGGAGTCTGATCGGTTAGGCACTGGCAATATCAGAATTTGTAATAAAAACAAAATGATTGCTGAAAATATCCGTTAGTTTTGCCTCCGTTAGACGATTGAGAAACAGTCAGTCTGCATTAAACCCTAATCCTATAGAAGTTTTATCATCATGACCTTCTGATCTCAAAAAGCTTCTACCTCAACTACTGAAGCAGAATGCTATACCCGCCTCCCTAGCTA
Organism: Planktothrix mougeotii LEGE 06226; assembly: GCF_015207485.1. NCBI lineage: Bacteria > Bacillati > Cyanobacteriota > Cyanophyceae > Oscillatoriales > Microcoleaceae > Planktothrix > Planktothrix mougeotii. The sequence goes on along the minus strand of NZ_JADEWU010000118.1, from coordinate 360 downwards.
CAGCAACACCTAGAAAGATTCCGTAAGCCATCAAAAACCTGTGGAGCAGCCTAATTCAACATTTCAGAGCCATTGAGATTAGATATTTTCCCTTCAGCCACCCTACCCAATCTCCCCCTCTGCGTACTAACCATTCCTAGCAAGAAAGGGATCTCAAAAATGGGTTGAATCTCCAAAATAGCTCAAATCCCTTCCAATCAAGGGCTGCAAGATAATCAAAAAAAATTTTTCAAAAAGGGTTGACACAGCCAAGAAAGGCTGCTAGATTAATAAGAGTGTCGAAAAACAAAGACGGCACGCCGAACCTGGACAACTAAAGAGTTTGAAAGCCAAGTTAGCACATTCTATAATCTCGTCTTT